>CAYLWG010000123.1:0-8920 GCA_964387235.1 uncultured Dehalococcoidales bacterium | reverse complement strand
CGACCTCCCCGCGGGGCGCCGCCATCTCCTCTATCGCACATACCGTCAACAACGGGATGAGAATTCCATGGCCTCCGGAACGCATGCACGAGGGTGCGTAAACAGTCCATACGAGAGAACGGATGGTTGACCGGGCTGACGACGAGCGGCTCAATCTGGGTCGTTGTGGCTTCGGGGTGCCTGGGGCCGCTGGTGTCGACATAGATCGACCATGCTATCCCCAGTGTGGACAAACCGGAGGTTGATGGGCATTGAACCGCGGCGATTCTGCGGATATCGTCGATGCCGGGCGTTGTTGTTTGGGCCGGTCAGTGAATCCCGGGAATCCCCGAAACCCGAAAGCAGTCAAGAGAACAAGAAGGAAAGCTGATTGGAATTCGAGTACGAAAGGCTGGTTAAGGCCCCGGCAGAAGCAATTTGGGCGGCATTGACCGAAACGACGATAATGGAGTCGCACTTGCCCGGTTCCACTCGCGTCACCAGCACCGGCCCGGAAAAACTTCGAGTTTCGATGAAGATTTCAATGGGCTTCCTGCGGCCAACAGTGAATGTTGATATCGAGTTATCAGATGTCAACCCGCAAAATTCGTTCGGGTTCGAGTTTCAGGGAAAAGCGTTGGGGGCCGGAATTGAGGGCGAGGCCACGGTTTCGCTTGGTTCTGGCGACCAACCGGAGAGCGGCGCGACTCGCGTCAGAATGTCTGGCGTGTTGCATACGTTCGGGCTGCTGAAGAAAGTTTCCGATTCGAAGATAGATGCCGCAGTATCCGGTTTCCTGAACGACTATTTCGCCAGTGTGGAGCGTTCGAGTTCCCGGAGCCACAACTAGCTGTTTTTCTGGCCCGGTAAATGAATCATTTGGCCGCCCGGTTCCGAGTTACAGCAATTCGCCGTCCTCGCTTGTGTAGCCGTTCTCATCTGCCGTGCGCTTCATGTTTGTGTGATCGCCACGCGTAACAAATTCGATTCGGTTGCCGTCAGGGTCGTAGATGAACAGGTACTGCTGACCATCGCTGCGAATTCCCAGTGCCCCGACGATTTCGATCTCGGCATCTTCCAGGGCGTCTGCCGTGGCTTCGATATCGACAACTTCAAATGCAACGTGTTGCCGGGTGTCGCCCAGCGGCCCCAGCGATTCCGGCGGGTCGATCAGGTGAACCATTGTGCTGTCACCCATCTCCATCCAGGCAAGACTGTTGCCATCGGCCTGGTGCGGAATGATTCTAAAATTCAGTAAAACCCGATAGAACTTCATGCCCTCAGTCCGATTTGAAATCGGCAACCCGACGTGGTCGATCGTTATTACCTTGATGGCCGTCGGAGATCCTTCAGGAAATCGCACAGTGGCTCGTGTGTCTGAATCACTGGTGTAACCGTTGGCGTCGACTACGCGTGTTGAGGGCCGCAGACCGCCTGCCGTCGTGAATTCGGTGCGGTTGCCGTCATTGTCAAAAATGAAGATGTAACGCTGGCCGTCATACCGTTCACCCGGTTCACCGATATTCGGAAATCCTGAATCTCTTATCCCAGTGACAACCGAATCGAAATCTTCAACTTGAAACGCCGTATGATGCCCGGCGAGATTTTCTCCATCGAGTGGTTCAACAAGGTGGACCATCGTGCCATCCAGTGTTCTCGTCCAGACGATGTTCGGCGAATCGACCATAGAAGGAATCACTTTTAACCCGAGAATGTCGCGGTAAAAAGGCAACGAAACCCGGCGGTCCCAGATTGGGATTCCGATGTGGTCGATGGTTGTTATCCGAATAGCATCCGGCATTTCCCGGTCAATCTCCCCTTGGTTGGAATTGAGCTTTTCATGACTCGTAATCGGAGGCAAGTGGTGAATCGGCTGATTCACTGAGGTCGTTCTGTTTCAGACGTTAGTGCTGAATCAAATCGAACGTATCGACATTATTCAGCGTCAGAAGCCAAACACTGTCATGCTGGGCTTAATCGCCAATTGTCATGCTGAACTCGATTCAGCATCTCTCTGCCGAGCAACAACACTCATGTGAGCAAAACTACGACTTTCGAGATGCACCTCGGTTCATGTCGCATCCGAGGGAGATTCTGAATCCCATTCGATGCTGCTCAGGGCAGGCAAGTTCAGAATGACCATATGACAATTTGCGGCCGCAGACGGGCCGCTACTTCAGTTCCACGATCATCTCTATTTCTACGGCAATCTGGTCTGGCAAGCTGCCCATGCCAACTGCCGACCGAGCGTGCTTGCCAGCATTGCCAAACACCGCAACGAGAAGATCGGAACAGCCGTTAATCACTTTTGGGTGATCCTCGAAATCGGGAGCAGCGTTAACCATCCCGAGCAGTTTGACCACGCGGCTCACGTTGTCGAGACTGCCGATATGATCACGCAACCCGGCAAGCAACTGAACACCAACGAGCCTCGCCGCCTCGTAACCCTGATCGACATTGAGGTCTGCCCCAATCTTGCCACGCATCATCGTGCCATCGGCCTGTGTCGGCCCTTTTCCCGATAGGTACACCAGTTTTCCGGTAGTGACCGCCGGAACATAATTGGCGACCGGTGCGGCACCCTGCGAGAGGTCGAGCCCGAGTTCTTTTACTTTGTCTTCTGCGCCCATACGTGGAATCTCCGTGGCAAATTCGATCAAGTGGTTCGTGGTAAATATGACGAGACCGGCGACAGTATGCACTGGCCCCGCCCGATTTACCATCAGGTCAGGCAGGTCAGGCCGTCATACGTGTGGTTAAGCGCTGGGCTCAGTCATCGAAAGCGGGTCGAGAATCTCGTCGAGTTGCTCTTCTGTCAGATCGGTCACTCGCAATGCGACTTCCCTGATCGTCTCACCGCTCACAGAAGCATCGTGAGCTATGCTGGCCGCGGTGTCGTAACCGATGATCGGGGCCAGTGCAGTGCATATAGCGAGACCCTGCATCACCATCGCCGGTCCCTTTTCCGTAGCCTTCAACCCGACTATGCACTGGCGTGCGAAGTTCACAGCGGAATTGGTCAGCAGATCGATCGATTCCAGCAGGTTATGCGCAGCGACGGGTAGCATCACATTCAGCTCGAAATTGCCAGATTGACCGGCGATAGTTATCGTCGCATCGTTGCCAATAACCTGCGCAGAGACCATGGTGACGGATTCGGCAATGACCGGGTTGACCTTGCCCGGCATAATCGATGACCCGGGTTGCACTTCTGGAAGTGTGATTTCCCCAATCCCCGCACGGGGGCCTGAGCCAAGCCACCGCAGATCGTTGGCGATTTTAAGCAAGCCAACCGCGATCGACTTCAGTTGACCGGATGCCGCCACTACCGCATCGAGAGTGCTTTGTGCCTGGAAGTGATTAGAAGTTTCAGAAAGATCGAGCCCCGTAAGTTCGCGTAACCGTGCGATCACCCGGTTGGCGAATTCAGGGTGCATGCCGATGCCGGTGCCGACCGCCGTGCCACCCAGTGCAAGCACTGAAAGTTCGGCCAGTGCCACCCGCGCTCGCTCACCAGCAAGTTCGAGTTGTCCGGCATAACCCAGAAATTCCTGACCGAGCCGGATAGGGGTTGCATCCTGCAAATGCGTGCGGCCGGTTTTCACCACGTCCCAGAACTCTATTGACTTAGCCCGCAGCGAATCCTCGAGCTCCTTCAGCGCAGGGAGCAAATTGTCATGAATAGCACCAGCCGCTGCAAGGTGAATCGTGGTCGGTATCACATCGTTCGACGATTGTCCCTTGTTCACATGGTCGTTCGGGTGAACCGGAGTTCGGGAACCCAGCGCACCACCAAGAGATTCGATAGCGATGTTCGAGATCACTTCATTGGCGTTCATGTTGGTCGATGTGCCAGATCCGGTTTGGAACACGTCGACCACGAACTGGTCGTCGAACTCACCGTCGATCACTCTCTGGGCAGATGCGATGATCGCTCCGGCAATTTCGCCATCTATTGCTCCCAATTCGAGATTCACAACCGCGGCCGACTGCTTGATCTGCCCGATCGCTTTCACGAACGACCGGCCCAGTCGCAGGTTACTTATTGGGAAATTAAGTTCGGCGCGCCGGGAATTGGCACCGTAGTAGGCATTGAGAGGGACTTCCAATTCTCCCATCGAATCGCGTTCTAGCCGCATTTCCTGCGAGGACATTCTTTTCTCCCGGTGTCATCGGCCGTTTAAACCGAGTCTTTGGTTCAGATCAGAAAATAATGATAAGCGTGGTCGGCTATCGAGGCAGCGGCTTCACAAGAACCAGCACGCCACCGAGAACGGTGGCAGCCGCGGCGGTCCAGAAAACCATTTCGATACCGTAGAGTTCGGCCACGGGGCCTGAAACCGCCGGACCCAGAAGCATACCGATAGCGTAGAGGGCCTGGTACGAGCCCATCGCGGTTGCCCGTAGCGCTGGAGGGGCTGACCCGAGAGCTGTGCCGATAAGTATGGTGTTCATCATTCCGCGCCCGAAGCCATTGAAAGCCTGGAGCCCACCCAGGGCAACAAGGTCGGTAACGACGGTCATCAACACAAGGGAGAAAAGCGTCGCCACCCCGGCTATCGTCACGGCCATCGTCGGCCCCCACCTCTTTGAAAACCAGGCCGATGCGACCGTGCCTACGACTGCCGCCAGCAGACCGGCAGTCGTGATGTACCCGATTTCGGCCTTTGAAGCTCCAAGGTTCTCAGCGTGGACTGGCAAAAAGCCAAAATTCACTCCAAAAGTGACGAACTGGAGCGTTATCGCAATTGCAGATACGCGCAGCAGAAGCGGCGAGCGGAGCACACTGATTAGCGATCTGAACGAATAACTGGCAGCCGAAGAAACGATACGTGGCTAGGGGGCAATCAGCAGCAGCAACGCACCGGCAAAACCCATTCCAGCCGCGCCATAGAACGTGCTCAAATTTCCAAACTGTTCCGCCAGTATGCCGCCAACAAAAGTTGCGGTGACCAGCGACAACGTATTCACCGACATGATGATCGCCATCGATTTCGATGCTTTCCCGGCCGGGTAGTACGAGGCGAATAACACGCTGAGGGCGACCCACCCTGCGGCTGCAACACCGGTGAGTGTGCGCGCTGCGAAAAGGGTCAGCGGATCAGGCGCAAGTGCCAGCCACACCGCACCGACTCCGCTCAACACGAGCGCAGCAACTGCAAACGGTTTGCGACCTATGATGTCGGACCCGACGCCTATTGGGATTCGCAAGACTAATTGCCCGATCGCGTACGCTGCGATCACGAATCCGATCATCTGCAAACTTGCGCCAAGCTCTCTGGCGTGCAGCGGCAGCACAGGCACGTACAGGTATAGCGATATCCAGAAGAAGTACGTAGCCAGCCCAACGATGAATATGTTCCGGGATGCGGATCGTCTGGCGAAAACGTGTGAACGCGAGATTTCGGATCCTCTCGAACGACCGCTGTCTACCCTGACCCGCGCCCTGGCCCTGGCACCAGATGAGTTCTCGTCGTTCACGAAACCGCCCCTTTCGGGAAAATCGCTCGTCTTTTTGAGAATCTCATGTGAATCGGTAGTTCATCACGTCTGTAGCGGCTAGCGTTGCCTGTGTATTTAGAAAAAGTAAGAATAACGCCGCCATTATTGTCGGGTTCAGGTAGTCGGCGTCAATACACGAAAATTTAAGGGGCTGAACGTGCTTAACGTAACAAGATTGTTGTGTGACCAGCCAACACCCGGAGACGACCTCCGCTACGGTGAGATCAGTCACAAGCACGGCCAGAGACTGGCTTCGGTGCATCAACGCCCAATCGTTATCTGGAACATCACTCGCACCTGCAACCTCCACTGCGCACACTGTTACGCGTCATCGAAAGACGAGATCTACCCCGGCGAACTGACGACCGGTCAGGCCAAAAAAGTGCTGCGCGATCTTTCGAATTACAGAGTGCCCGTAGTCCTGTTTTCGGGCGGCGAACCAACGATTCGCCACGACCTTGCCGAGTTGATCGCCTATGCGAACGAACTGGGCAACCTGAACCCATTGATCTCGACAAACGGGACCCTGCTGACGAAAGAGATGGTCCGGCGATTAGGTGATGCAGGGCTTAAAAGAGTTGGCATAAGCATGGATGGTATGGAGGCCGTGCATGATAAATTCCGCGGTTCGAAAGGCTCCTGGCAGCTCACTCTCAACGGCATCAGAAACTCGTTAGAGGCGGGAATGCGTGTGAGCCTCCGAGTCACGGTTACCCGGCAAAACGTCGCCGATTTACCGTTACTTTTCGATCTTGCAGAAGCGGAGGGCATTCCGCGAGTTTGCGTTTATCACCTGGCTTACGCAGGCCGTGGCGAAAAACTGTTGCGGTTCGACCTCGATCACAGCGCACGAAGGAAAATGGTCGAATTTGTCTTCCAACGAACGATTGATTCTTACGACAGTGGACACAAACTCGAAGTCCTTACAGTCGATAATCACGCCGACGCGGCTTACATGCAGTTGTGGGTCAAAAATAACCTGCCCGAAGCGTCAGAACGGGTGAATAAACTGTTGTCTCGGAACGGTGGCAACACCGCCGGCAAGGGCATGGGTTGCATCGATAATCTCGGCAACGTCCACCCCGATCAGTTCTGGTGGAACCAGACGCTCGGCAACGTCAAAAAACGAAAATTCTCCGAAATCTGGGAAGACGAATCGATCGAGTTACTTTCCAAACTCCGAAACCGTAAACCGCTGTTGCCGGATACCTGTAACGAGTGCCGTTGGTTATCGATCTGTAACGGAAATCTTAGAGTGCGCGGTGAATCGGCTACTGGCGATTCATTCGGCATGGACCCAGCGTGTTACCTCACCGATGGCGAACGGGTTGGCGAACTGACAGGGGTAGGCTCTCGATGAAGCACCCACTGGCTGGAACAAGTTCAAATGCCGAGGATAGACCGGCGATCTCAACCGATCTCGACCGCGACCCGGTCGTTATTTTCTGGGAGATAACCCGCGCATGTGCATTGAGGTGCGGACACTGTCGGGCGCACGCGCAACCGATGAGACACCCGCTGGAACTCGACACTCAAGCGGCGTTGCGGGTGATGGATGACCTGACCGGATTCGACATCCCGCCAATCGTCGTACTCTCGGGCGGTGATCCGTTCATGCGGCGGGATATTTTTGAGATTGCTGAGTACGGGATAAAAAAGGGACTTACAGTTTCACTATCGCCCTCTGCCACCGCACTGGTGACACGCGATCGATTGGCAAAACTGGTTGATAAAGGGGTTGGCAGAGTTTCCTTTTCGCTCGATGGTGCGACCGCGCAAAGCCACGATTCGTTCCGAGGATTTATGGGGACATTTGATCGAACCCTGGCGGCTTTTGACATGGCGAACGAGGTTGGCCTGTCGTTTCAGGTGAACACGACTATAACCCGTAAAACCAGACCGGAACTGTCCGAAATCGCAGCAGTCGTCGATGACAGTGGGGCGATTTTATGGGACCTCTTCTTCCTGGTTCCGACCGGGCGGGGAATTAATACGGAATTAATGTCGGACAACGAACACGAAGAGGTCTACAACTGGATTCTAGAGAACCAGCGTAACTGGGGTTTTCGAACTAAAACCACTCTCGGCCAACCGTTTCGACGTGTGGCTCTGATGAAACGCCTAACTGCTGAAAAAAGGGATTTTCGTACTCTCAACGCCGGGGAAATTAAGGCGGCGTGGCCTGGTCCCACGACAAACGACGGACAGGGAATTTTCTTCATTTCTCATCTGGGCGAGATTTACCCCAGTGGTTTCATGCCGATTTCAACAGGAAACGTTCGGACTGACCAACTCGTCAGTGTTTATCGCGATTCACCCGTATTTCGTGGACTTCGAAACAAGTCGTTGCTTGATGGCAAGTGTGGTTACTGCCCGTTCAACGTAATCTGCGGCGGTTCAAGGTCACGGGCCTACGCGATGACGGGGGACATGTTTGCGGCCGACCCCACATGCAGTTTTCAGCCGCCAGAACCGTCCGTCGCTGGAACACAGGCGTCAATTGGCGCTTAATCGGTTGCCGAACCCTCCAGCCCGAGTACGCCCTTAATCGCCTCGATCATTCCCAGGTGTCGGTTGATGTGAGAAATGTGACCGAACATGGCTTCTCCAACCTGCAGCCTGCTGCCATTCCAATCGTAGAAATCCGATTCGAACGCTCCCTCGTCGATCTGTGAAAAGCGCATTTCGCATAGCTCGAATGTCGAGCGAGAGTACCCGACTATCCTGGTCATATCGGGTAGCCGTAAGCCTGCTGCCTCGTCATTGCCCATCCCGGTTCCGCAGCCCAGTTTTCCGGGCATCGGCAGTAAGAAGCCCCACTCATCAGCAATCCCAAGAGCCTCCCAAAGCTGGGCTCCCTTGTTCGAGAGATCAGCTTCACCATTTGCAGTCGGAGATAAATTCGCCTGAACGATGTCGGACCATCTGGCGACGTGCCACAGGTGCCATTTGGCTGAAGGAGCGGTGGGGGCGGGCCAGCGAGATGCCTGCTCTTCGAACAGGCCCATGACGATCTCAAGCAACAGCGCGTTGGCGCGCATCAGTCGGCGAAGGGCTATGGCAGACGAGGATAAGTGCATGGGCTAACCCCCACTCTACAAGAGACCACGGCTGCTCTGCCTGTGCCCACCCCCTCGAATGGCCGGTGGGCACCGTAGCGCACAAGGTGTCCTTGAACTATAAAATGCGGCGTCTAAACGGTTACAGTCCCGTCTTTACCAAGCACGCCACTAATCGCTTCCATCATTCCCAGATGACGGTTCGCGTGTGCGATGTAACCGACCATCGCATCGCCCGCGCTCGTGTCGTTATCGTGCCAATCGGTAAACGGGGCATTGAACGTGGTTTCGTCGAGCATGCCAACCCTTTTTTCGAGTAGCTCGAAGGTTTCTTTTGCGTACGCTTTGACCATGGTCGTGCTCGGCAAGGGTAACGATTG
>CAYLWG010000122.1:0-8925 GCA_964387235.1 uncultured Dehalococcoidales bacterium | reverse complement strand
AAACACCCGATCTTGTCCTGCTCGACGTAATGATGCCCCGTGTAAACGGTTTCGACGCCCTTGCGACGTTGAAGGCCGACACTCGAACAAATCCGATCCCAGTGATTATGGTTACAGCCAAGGGCCGCCCCGAAGATATGGCGATGGCACGTTCGCTTGGGGCAGTCGAGTACATCACCAAGCCGTGGGCCGACGGGGATGTCGAACTGCGGGTCGATTGGGCCCTCGCAGCGGATCACGAGCAAAAGCACCGCTAATCCGCTTGGATTCACCGTATGACTGGTCTCGCGGTGATGCTGGTTCTCATATCAGCGGTCGCTCACGCGTCTTGGAACTTGATCGTCAGGCGATCCGAGTCTCCCGAACTGACCAACTGGCTGATGCTGGTCGCGGGTGCTGTGATCGCATCACCCCTGGCGCTTTTCCTTCTCATAACCCGGCCACCCGACCCCATAGGCTGGTTGTTTATTGCCGGCACCATTGCGCTACACATCGCCTACTTCTTTACGCTTGGTCGCGCCTACAGATATGGCGACCTTTCCCTTGTTTACCCGGTCGCCCGCGGGCTGGGACTCGCACTGATACCGATCGTTGGCGTAACCATTCTGGCGGAAACGGTTTCGTTACTCGGCGCGGTAGGCATCGCCGTGATTTTCACCGGGGTGATCACGATTGGAGCGTCATCAGGGAACGGGTTAAAAATTTGGTTGAAACCCCGATCATTGCTAGCAGAACGTGGCGTGATGTTCGCCGTTCTGACGGGCATATTGATCGCAACTTACTCAGCGTTCGATAAGCGGGGAGTTGAACATGTTGAACCAATCTTTTACATGTTCACCCTGACCCTCGGAAGTTCGATTGGCATTTTGCTGTTGATCGGACGAAATTATACAAAACAGGATTTCACCACAGAAATACGAAAGCACTGGAAAATCGGAGTGGCTGGCGGGGTACTTCAGTTTGCTGCGTACGCGCTGGTGCTTACCGCGTTCCAACTTTCCCCGGTCAGCTACGTTGGGCCGTTCAGGGAGATCGGCATCGTTTTTGGTGTACTTATGGCAGGGCTGGTACTGAAGGAATCGGTGACATTGACCCGAGCGATTGGTGCGGGGGCTATTGGAGTGGGAGCAATAGTCGTGGCGATTGCCCCCTGACTTTCGGGTCGATTTAACTTTCACGCACCAGTTAGGTGTGTAGCGGTCCATGTTCGTGGACGGGCGTGTACGTAACCGCCGGTTTTCACCACGTAGAGTGCTTTGACCGGCAAAGGTAAATTGACGTTACCGCATCTCATCCCTACTATTGATAACAGTTCTACTCCCTGTGTACTCTCGGATTCCAAGATAAGAATGAGAATCACAGGTTGTCGGTGAATCAGCGAGCTTCGGATCAATAGCTGCTGCTGTCACTCCCGGCTGGACTGCCGGAAGTGATGTGTGCAACTCCTTCCGATGAGAGGTCCAGCCAAGACATTGCCTAACGTCCAGTCCCTGCGCTGCAAAGAATGTGGTCGCGATTATCCACTCGACCCGATCTACGTATGTGATTTTTGTTTCGGTCCGTTGGAAGTCGCCTACGACTACGACGCCGCAGCGAAGAACATGAGCCGCGAGTCGATACAGGATGGTCCTCTGACCATCTGGCGATACGATCAGCTGCTGCCTGCCAGTCGTGAAAATGCGGTTGATATTGGGGCTGGTATGACCCCGTTGCTCAAGGCCGATAATCTGGGCAAGGAACTCGGTCTTAACAACCTGTGGATCAAGAACGACGCGGCCAACCCGACTCATTCGTTCAAAGACCGCGTCGTGTCAGTTGCTGCGACAAAAGCACTCGAATTCGACTTCGATACCATCGCATGTGCCTCGACAGGCAACCTCGCAGGGGCAACTGCCGCCCACGGTGCAAAAGCCGGGCTGAAGACCATCGTCTTTCTACCGGCCGATCTCGAGCGTGGGAAAATACTGGGCGCCGCTGTTTTCGGTTCGGTCATACTCGTGAACGGTAACTACGATGACGTGAACAGGCTGTGCTCAGAACTCGGCGACGACCGTCGATGGGCATTCGTGAATATAAACATGCGCCCGTACTACTCAGAAGGCAGCAAGTCGCTCGGCTTCGAACTGGCGGAACAGCTCGGCTGGCACGCTCCGAAACACATCATAGTGCCCGTTGCTTCGGGTTCCCTGTTTACCAAGGTACACAAGGGCCTCAACGAGTTCGCACAGCTGGGGATAATCGATAGTGCCGAAACGAAAATGCACATCGCACAGCCGTTCGGTTGTTCGCCGGTAGCGACCGCTTTCGTAAACGGCCAAACCCACCCGAAACCGGTGATTCCTGACACGATAGCCAAGTCGCTTGCAATCGGTAGCCCGGCCGATGGCTTCTATACTGTGAACATCGCCAACAAGACCGGTGGTTCTGCCACGATAGTTCCAGAACCGGAAGTCGTAGAGGGTATGAAGCTGCTTGCTGAGACAGAGGGAATCTTCACCGAAACCGCCGGGGGCGTGGTGATTTCAGCACTCCGCCAACTTGCTCGCTCGGGGGTGATCGGCCCGGATGAAGAGACTGTCGCCTTGATTACCGGCACCGGTTTAAAGACCCTGGAAGCCATCGCAGGGTCGATCGAGACAAAAACTATTGAGCCAAATGTGCGATCATTCGATGAAATCGTAACGGGGACGGCAGTTAGCTAGTGCCACTTAGAAGAGTAACTTTCACATTCAAGACCGATCTGATTCAGCAGCCGGTGATACACGAGCTTGGAAAAAAATTCGATATCGTCACTAACGTCCGTCGAGCCGAAGTCGGCCAGCAAGACGGCTGGGTTGTTCTTGAACTCGAGGGAACTCTCGAAGAGATCGACCGTGGGCTTGAGTGGGTAGCCAGCATGGGGGTCGATGTCAGATCGCTCGATGGCGATATTCTTGCCGGCTAATGACAGCTTTCACGGGGGCACAAAACGTGAGCTATATGATTTTGCCGAGATCGAGTTAACAACTCGGATTAGTAATCACCGCCCTGATCGGCGCACATCGCTTTCGACCGGGCTACGTCTAACATTCTGATTGAACATTTTTTAACCTACGTATTTTTTCGACAACCGGCCAAAATACACGAACACCAGAAACAGGAAACCCGATGTCCGCCACAGTAAAAATCCCAACCCCCCTCAGGAAGCTGACGAACGGTGAAACCAGTGTTGATGCCGACGGGGCAACGGTTGGTGCCATTGTCGAAGCGCTCGAAGTGGCATACCCCGGAATGCGGGATCGACTGCTTGACGAATCTGGCGATCTACGGCATTTTGTGAACATCTACCTGAATGGCGAAGATGTGCGGTATCTCGACGGATTGAACAGCCCGGTTGGCGATAAAGACGAACTGAGCATTGTTCCTGCGGTGGCTGGCGGACAGGGATAAGGCGCTGGAGGATTCAGCCCCTCGAACAGGTAAAGCGTAGCCGGGTCAGTCAAGAACGGCCTGAACTGCTTCCAGAACGACATCATCAGGAACATCGCGGCGCGTTGTGGCCCGTCCTGGACCTTCGAGCAGCACCCATCGAATCGTCCCGCCGCGTGATTTCTTGTCGCCTTTGGTGGCGTTAATGATCGCTTCCGCATCCAGGTTTTTTGCCCGTGTCGGCAGATTGTAACTTTCGAGTACACGGCGTTGTCGCTCGACTAGCTCGGTATCGATCATCCCGAGTCGGTTGGCGATTCCCGCCGCAGCCATCATTCCAATTGCAACCGCCTCGCCATGCAGGTACTGCCCGTAGCCAGACACGGCCTCGATTGCGTGGGCTACAGTGTGACCGTAATTCAATAGCACGCGCCGATCACCGGTCTCAAACTCATCGGCCGAAACAATATCCCCTTTGATCGCCACGCTCCGGCGAATCGCCTCGACAGGGTCATCGCCTTCGAGAGCAATCATCTGCGGTGCGAGCCGTTCGAACGTATCCAATAAATCAGCATCGAGAATCAACCCGTGCTTCACCGCCTCGGCCCACCCGGCCGCCATCTCTCTTGGAGGGAGCGTTGCCAGATGACCGATATCCTGCACGACCAGCTTCGGCTGATGAAACGCTCCAAGCAAATTTTTGCCCTGTGAGAGGTTAACGCCTGTCTTGCCGCCAATCGACGAATCGACCATCGCTGTGAGGCTGGTCGGCACCTGTACGACACTGACTCCTCTGAGCCACGTTGCGGCCACAAAGCCGACGAGGTCGCCAGTGACACCGCCGCCCATCGCAACCACCACGTCATCACGTTCAGCTCGCCGATCAGCAAGCCATGATGACACAACTCCAACGGTCGCCAGGGTTTTACTTGATTCCCTCATTTCGAGGGCCAGCACATGGGTTTCGTAACCGCCACGTTCGAGTGCTTCCTGCGCTCTGCGGACTGCCTTCGGGAACAACACTTCATCAGCTACAAGGAACGCCCTGCCCTTCTGGCCGGTCTTCTGAAGTTCTATTCCAAGCCCGTCGATAACGTCCCGACCAACGATCACCCGGTAACTGCCCTGCGCCGTGTTGACGACCGTGGCGAGATTCGAATCCTGTTTATGTTGATCAGTCACCCGATGCCGCCATGTCGTTCACCTGCCAGGCCCTGACGATAAGTTGTGCCACTTGATCGTGGGATTTTCTCTCGGTGTCGATAGTCACATCGGCGGTCGCGTATGCCTCTTCACGTTCGATCAACATATTTTGAAGAGTTTCGAGAGAAGTTTCTGCACCCAGTAACGGCCTGATAATGCGACCTTTCTGGGAAACCGTAGCGGTCAATCGATGGTGAATTTCCTCGGGGCTTGCGCTCAATCGGACCACCATGCCTGAATCCTTCATCATTCTCCTGTTATCGGCCCGGACAGGCACGCCACCGCCTGTCGAAACCACACGGCCACCACGTTCGGCAACCTCGCCAAGTATTTTCGATTCCAGATCCCGAAAATACTCTTCGCCATTTTCTTCAAAAATCCGATAGATCGGCTTTCCTGCGCGATCCTCTATGATGCCGTCCATCTCGACGAACGGCCACTTTAGGATTTCAGCCAGACGGCGACCAGAACGAGTCTTTCCAGTTCCAGAAAGACCGATCAGGTAGATATTCGGCTTGGAACTCATTGTGTGCGTTCTATTCCATCCGGTCCGTCTGGGATTTTCAGGCACTCTGTTCCGGTCCCCTGCCGAATTCCTGGTGTGACTCTATATAGCTGGCGTAGTTGCGCTTCATCTCGCCAAGAGAATCGCCGCCAAACTTATCCAGCATCGCTTCGGCAAGCACCAGGGCCATCATGGCTTCACCAACCGGGCACGCCCGGGCAACCTGGCAGATATCGCTGCGGTTGTACGCCGCTTCAACGACTTCCCCTGTGTTTATGTCTACCGAAGGCAGCGGTTTTGTCATCGTAGCGATCGGTTTGATCGCGACGTTGGTGATAATCGGTTGGCCGTTCGACATCCCACCTTCAATTCCGCCTGCGTGGTTTGATGTGTGCCGGAACCGGCGCACGTCGGAAGGGTCGGGAACGATCACATCCTGAACTTCCCGGCCAGGCCTGCGGGTATTTGCGAAACCGGTGCCGATCTCGACGCCTTTCACAGCATTGATGCTCATCATCGCCTGCGCCAGCCGGGCGTCAAGCTTTCGGTCCCAGTGCACATGGCTACCCAGCCCGACCGGTGCGCCGAAAGCTACGACCTCGAACACTCCGCCGATTGTTGTCCGGTCGTCTTTCGACCTGTCAATGGCGGCCTTGAAACGCTTGTCTGCATCGGCATCCGCCGCTCGCACCTCGGAAGCCTCGACAACATCCCAGTCGACATCCGCGGTGGCAACCGCATGACCTTCCTCGGCTCCCGTCGCAACGGCTCGGGAATGAATCGATATTCCGAACTCATCTAGAAGCCGACGAGCGACCGACGCGGCAGCAACGCGAGCCGCCGTTTCTCTTGCACTTGCACGTTCCAGTACGTTACGCAAATCGTGCTGAACGTACTTCAACGCTCCTGGAAAATCGGCGTGTCCCGGCACGATCCTGGTGTGTACTTTTTTATCGACGTCATCATCCACAGGCGAGATAGACATCGCATCGGTCCAGTTCGCGAAATCAAGGTTCTCGACCCACATGGCTATTGGCGAGCCAAGTGTCACACCGTGCCGTACGCCCGAACGTAAGTCGGCGCGGTCCTTCTCGATCTTCATCCGACCACCAGACCCGTAGCCCTTCTGACGCCGCGCCATCTGTTTTTCGATGTACTCCTCAGTCAACTCAAGTCCGGCCGGTATGCCTTCGACTATCACCGTGAGACCGGGTCCGTGCGATTCTCCTGCCGTCAGGTAGCGAAATGTTGTCATTCGTTTTTTGTTTCGTTTTTCACGGTTTTAGTAAGAGTTTTGGAATTGTGGTGCTGGCTGATCTGGCCGCGTTCGTCATGGTTTCTGCTGCATTCGGGCTTCGATTATAGGTAGTCGCCATGACCAGCCCGTAATTCAACTGGATTTAAGTGCCCCTTTTATGGCCTTGAACATGGTATTGACCGGGGCTTTTTGCCCGGTCGCCATCTCAAATCCCTCGATGCCCTGGTAGACCAGCATCGCCATACCCCCGGCGCTGATGCCGCCCGCGTTTTCCACTTCTCGCAGGAATTTGGTATCAGGGGGGGCGTAGACAGCGTCGAATCCCACCGCATCTGCCGAAATCATGTCAGCCTCAACCGGCGTTGCCATTTCTGCGGGGCCACCGGCCATGCCCAGCGATGTTGCATTGACCAGCAGCGTGGCGTAGGGAGCGCAGTTTGCCAGATCATCACGGCTCAGACCTGTTGCAACTGGCTTGAACTTGCCCTCGGAAAAATCCGACGCCAGCGACTGGGCTTTTTCGACTGTTCTGTTGGCAATGGTCAGGCGACCGACGCCCGCGATTTTCAGTGCGTAGACGATCGCCCGAGCCGCACCACCAGCCCCGAACACAACGGCATCTACACCTCTGGGATCGAATCCGATCGTTTCTTTCAACGCTCTCAGGAACCCGGAGGCATCGGTATTGTGACCGAGAAGTTTGCCGTCGCGATTAAATATCCAGTTCACGGCACCAACGGCTTCCGCTGCTTCGGTCAACTCGTCGACCAGTGGGATTACTTCCTGTTTGTGCGGCAGCGTTACGCACGCTGCGAGAAAACCATCGGACCGGAATGTCGCCACCCGTGCTTCGAGGTCTTCTGGCGCAACGTCCCACGCCTCGAAAGTTTCACTGATCCCAAGTTCGTCGAGTCCGGCCTGCTGGAACACAGGTGACTTTGTATGTCCAATGGGATGGCCCATTACGCCGATATTGCTGCTCATTGTTCTCCGTTTTTCGCCCTTTGAAAGTGCCTGATCGAAAAATCGCCTGAATTAATTACCTGAATTAACTAACTTTTGTAATTGTGCGACTGCATGTACGCATTGAGGATAATTGCTGCGGAGGCAGAGTCTATCCTGCCCCGCTCTTTGCCACGGGCTTTCGACGGGGAATGGCCCGCTTCGCGTAGCTTCGAATGCGCCTCAACTGTTGTCATACGCTCATCCCACGTAACCACCGGAAGATCGGTGATTTTTCGCAGTCGAGTACAGAACGCATTTACCTTGCGTGCCGCCGGGCCGTGAGTGCCGTCTAACGAAATAGGAAGGCCCACTACGATTGTCGATACCTCTCGTTCAGTTGCGATGTTCGCCACGCTGGCGGGATCACCCGCACCGATGGCCTTGACTGCTTCGATGGGACTCGCGATGGTCCCTGTGGGATCGCTTACGGCAAGACCTATTCTTGCCTCGCCGTAATCAACCCCGAGCATACGTCCTATCATTCGTTGTCCCACTGATGATCGCTCTGGAAAAGTCATTTCCGGTGAAATTATCGCTAATCGTTCGATCTATCAGCAAGCGAGGCACGGATTATCTCCTCCACTGTATCGAGTGCGGATGTCAGCTGATCGGCGTTCTTGCCACCGGCCTGTGCCACAGACGGACTTCCGCCTCCGCCTCCGCCCATCTGCCCGGCAACCGCTTTGGCAATATTTCCTGCATGAATTCCCGCCGTTACCGCATCGTCGGTCGCCATCACAACAACCATCGGTCGGCCATTAATCAGGCTACCGAGAATAACAACGCCATTACCGATCGATTTTTTTAGATGATCGCCAGTTTTTCTCAGCGCGCCGACATTAGGGGCCTGAACCTCGCTGACTTCGACACGGATAGCGATGCCGTCGGCCTCGAGATCGAATCCCCGTACAGAATTTCCGGAACCCGTCGTACCGGAACTCACGCTGGCCTTCAGCAGTTGATCTTCAAGTTGAGCGACCTTTTTTCGGGCCTCATCAAGGTCGCTCGCGAGTACATGGACACGATTGCTTACTTCAGATAGCGGTACGCGGAAACGAGAAGCGATCTCATCGAGGGTGCCAAACCGATCGGAAATCGCCTGTTCGGCAGCTAAACCCGTAATGGCTTCCATTCGCCGCATGCCAGAACCGATACCTGTTTCGGAAACGATTACGAAGGTTCCAATTCCGCCCGTATGGTCCATGTGAGTCCCACCACAGAGTTCGTAGCTCCACGGAGCGTCGATCTGAATAGTCCGGACCTCGTTATCGTAGGTGTCTCCGAAAAACGCGAGGGCGCCTTCCTCGACCGCTTCACCGTATGTCGTCCAGTGCACGATGACGGGTCTGTTCAACCGGATTTTCTCGTTGACGCGATCTTGAACTGCCCTGACCTGCTCTTTCGTCAGGGCCTGCATGTTGGTGAAATCAAACCGAAGCCTATCGGCATCTACGACCGATCCGGCCTGCCGTACGTGAGTGCCGATAATTTCTCGCAGGGCTGCGTGTACCAGATGTGTCGCTGTGTGATTGCGCCGAATGCGCTC
>CAYLWG010000121.1:6672-8931 GCA_964387235.1 uncultured Dehalococcoidales bacterium | reverse complement strand
GGAGTTGACCGTTCAACTCAATTGGAAACCCTCCGCTGAACGTGTTGAACAACGTCCTGTCCGACGCCTACTCTGTTCCACCACACGAAGCCGGAGCAAGGAGTCGAGATGGTAGAAAATCACAACAACAACAAATGGGCAGGACCAGCGATTATTGGTGGAGTGGTTGGCGTCCTGGTATGGAAATCACTCGGCCCCGAAGCCAGGGAGAAAATATGGCGGTCTCTGGATAACGTTGCCATAGAACTTGAGCGCAGGAGGATGGCCGAGCTTGCACAGACCGAACGGCTGGTTATCCCTTCCCACATTGATCTGGCAACCTGGCCTGTCAATCTTGAAATTCCACCCATGGCTGTTGAACCTATCGCCATAACCGCACCAAGGGAGACGCGGTTTTCGGCCTCCGCCGCAGTTTTTGAATTACCTGATCCGAACGATGAAGTGCCCGAGACACCCGTACTCATTGCTTCGGATAGAAAATGGATCGACGCTATTCAGCATCCGTCGATCGTCGTGGTCCTTGGCAAGCGCGGTAGCGGAAAATCCGCACTCGGATATCGGTTACTCGAACTCAACAGATATCGACTGAAGCCATACATAGTGGGGCTTCCAGAGGACGCTGCGAGGAACCTGCCAGATTGGATGGGAAACGTGCCAACCCTTGATGACCTGCCGCACGACTCCATCGCCCTGATCGATGAGGCGTATCTGACTTACCACGCCAGGGAGAGCATGTCGGAGAAGAACCGTTCGGTCTCGCAGTTATTGAACCTTTCTCACCAGCGTAATCAAACACTGGTCTTCGTCACCCAGGAAGCTCGGCAATTGGACAAGAACATAACGAGCGTGGCCGACGTGATCGTATTCAAGAAACCGAGTGCGTTGCAGATCGAGTTGGAGCGGCCTGAACTGAGACCAATCGCCAGGCGTGCTCGCGAGGCATTCACTAACGTCAAAGGGTCGTTGTCACCTTGGGGTTATGTCTTCTCCCCTGATGCCGATTTCGAGGGTTTGCTCGAAAACCAATTGCCAACTTTCTGGACGAAGCAACTGAGCAAAGCCTTCGCATCGAGGGGATCTGATGGCGATGCGAATCACCCTGTGTCAGTCTCCTTGAACGATAAACGAGACAGGGCAAAACAGCTACGGGCTGAAGGTCATTCGTACGCGGTTATTGCCAGGGAGTTGGGCGTATCGAAATCGACTGTTGTGAATTATCTGAAGGGTTATCCGTACCGCGGAAGATAGCCTTCAGTATCTTGTATCCGAGCCAGACGGCAATGGTGCCTCCCACGACGTATCGAGTGGGTACTTCTTTGTCCTCAGATGCATCGCTGTTCGCTGGGAGCGAATTCTGGGCCATCGGCGCCATTCCATTTTCGGTTTTGAGAAATGGCTGAGCCCAGATCGGAAAATTTTCGGGCCTGGCGACCTTCATCTTGATCAACTGTTCGGGCAGGTCCGGCTGCATCTGCGCCCAGTACCTGACTTTGCGATCATCAACGTATTCGTAACCAAGTATCTGAAGCCCAGCATCGATTTGGCTCACGGTGTAGATCCGGGCCGCCACAAGCCGCTTGGAAAGTATATGGACAGCCCGCAAGAATGGATCAGCGTCGTAGTTACGTGGCTGCTCCATGGGTGCCAGCAGCGGATCGGATTGTCGCCGGTAAGTCGCCACCATTGCTATTTCTCCTGTGGAATTGTTGGTTGATCGACCGTCCTAATCAAAGTTTAGGACATACCCAGCACAGGAATCTAGCCCTTGTCACAAGACCACTCAGACGGATCTATCAGGATCATCAGACGATCCGTGTCCATCGAATCATTGCGCCGGAAGTGTTGAAGCGGCACGGCTTGAAATCCATCAGGTAGAGGGCGGTGCGAATCCGACCCCGGCGCTCCATTCAATTCGGATAGCTCCGATCCCGTCCAACGTTGCTAGAAAGATGATGATCAAACACCACTACCTCCACAGTTTTCCGGGCGGCACTCAGCGCAGTTTCGGTGTTTTCCTGAAGAATCGCTTCATGGGAGCGATCACATTCGGTGTCGGACCGACCAACGCCCATCGATTGGTCGACGGCGCGGAGGCTCGTGATTGCCTGACCCTCACCCGGCTCTGGCTTGATGATGAGCTACCTAAAAACAGTGAATCACATGTCATAGGTCAATGCCTCAGGGCGTTTGGCAGACACACCGGTGTGAAGTTTGTACTGAGTTACGCCGATCCTGCACAGGGACACGTCGGAACCATTT
>CAYLWG010000121.1:4603-6662 GCA_964387235.1 uncultured Dehalococcoidales bacterium | reverse complement strand
GGCCACGAACTGGATCTACACGGGCCTATCGTCTGCGATGCCTCTCTACGACATCGGTGATGGTGTCCAAAGACACTCCCGGACCCTGTCACATGCCATCGGGTCGCACAGCATGCGCCACTTCGCAAATCACGGCATTGCCGTAAAGAAGATTCCTCAATTACCCAAGCACCGCTACATCTACTTTCTCGACAAACGATGGCGAAAACGATTACGAGGGCCAGAGCTTGCCTATCCAAAGCTGGAGGGCAGTCATGAAAGTGACTGAGATAAACCTGTCTGATCTTAGAGAGGCACCCTGGAATCCCAACGTGATGGACCCAGATATGACGAAACATCTCAACGCGGCCATCATACAGTTCGGACTGGTCGAGAATCTAGTTGTCAGGCAGATCGAAGACGGAACCTACCAGGTCCTCTCCGGCAATCAACGGTTCAGGGTGATCAGGGATCTTGGCTACGAAAAAGCACCCTGCGTTGTTGTCGAATTGGACGACGCAAGAGCCATGCTGCTCGCCCAGGCCCTGAACCAGATCCAGGGTGAGGACGATCCGGGGCTGCGGGCTGAGTTGATGCGCAATGTGCTGTCGGATTTGACCGAAGAGGAAGTTCTCATTGTGCTTCCCGAGACGGTCGAAAGCCTGAATGAACTTGCATCGTTTGGGCAGGGAGATATGGCTGCCGGTCTGGTGGCATGGAACAAATTGCAATCAACCCGGCTTCAGCATCTGACTTTTCAGTTGACGAAGATCCAGAAAGTGGTTGTCGAGCGGGCGCTAGCGCAGGTTCCCGAAGCTAGTTCGCTCGATACCGGCAATCCAAACTCACGTGGCAATGCGCTTCACGAGCTTTGCGCAAGGTTTTTGGAAGAAACCAACGATGGATGAACCGATTGTATGGAAGTGCATTGTCTGCCATGGGCCGGTCAATATCTCACTTACCCGGAAGGGCAACGGGCTCTATCTCACGTGCCAGAAAGATGGCCGACACTTCCGCGGTTTCGTGATGGATAAGGAATACGTACTCGGCGTGATTCGTCGGGCTGAAGAACTTGGTTACTAGAATCATGAAGACACCTGCGAATCAGACAAACCCGGCCAAATCGGATCATGGAGACGAGTTGACGTGTATACAGCCATGTATACACTCTGCTGCCGCCACGGACAGTGCTGATCAGCATGAAGGCATCGAAGTCGAGTTATTTCTCGACAAGCTTGTAGAAGTTGCCTTTGCAATCACTTCGAGGCAATCGAAATCGGATAGCGAAGAGAGTGTCCAGTGAGAGCAGTCGGTTATCTAAGAGTTTCAAGCGAATCCCAGGTAGATGGGAACTCTCTCGCTGCTCAAGAGAGACTGTTCACTGAACTCTGTAAGTCTCGCGATTGGCAGCTGGTCGGCATCTACAGAGAAGAAGGCCGATCCGCTCACGTCGAATCGATAAACAAACGTCCGGTATTCAAACAGCTTCTTGAAGACTCAGCACATGGCAAGTTCGATGCCGTTGTCGTTCACACGCTGGATCGCTGGTCGAGAAATCTTCGGGTCACCCTCGAATCGCTTAAGACGCTCGCTGAACACGATGTTGGACTTATCTCGATCACCGAGAACATCGACTATTCGACCGCTCAGGGCAAACTTTTTACCCAGATGCTCGGAAGCTTTGCCGAGTATTTCTCTGAATCGTTGGCTACACACGTCAGAAAAGGACAGGGACAGCGAGCACGAGACGGTAGGCATCTCGGAGGCATCCCGTTCGGGTACAGGTCTTGTTGGTCGGGTAAGGACGGTCAGAGAGTCCTTCAATGTGATCCTGAGCATCCTGGTGGCGTTCATCAGATAGGAGAAGAGGGCAGGGCGGTCAAAGAACTGTTCGAGCGATATGCGCGCGGAAACGCTACTACTGCATCCCTTGCAATCTGGCTGAACAAACAAGGGTTAAGAACCAGGAACACCAAACGACTTCCGACTCCAAACGGTGACGAAACATCAGGACCGCGATTCTTTACGAATGCTTCGGTTCGAGTCATTCTTCACAATCCGTTCTATTCGGGGATGGTGA
>CAYLWG010000121.1:0-4586 GCA_964387235.1 uncultured Dehalococcoidales bacterium | reverse complement strand
CAGTTTCAAGGCCAGCATGAACCGGTGATCGGCACCGAGTTGTTCGAAACGGTTCAGGTGACCCTCAGGAAGAACTCTGGCAGGTCTTCAACGATCGGGCGCAAGTCGACTCGGACCTACTTGCTGAAAGGATTGGCCAGATGCGCTCACTGTGGGATGAATTTGTGGGCCCAGACCTACAAGAACGGTCAGCAGTATTACCGGGAACATCGGGCATCACGCAGTCACGGTGAATGTCCGTCCCGTGGCGGATCGATCTCATGCTCCATTCCTGATGAGCAGATTGGGAAGATGTTCAGTTCGATTGTGTTGCCGGAAGATTGGCAGCGCCACGTACTTGCGAAGATCGTTCATCAGGACGAGACAGTGAGGATCATCGCCGAACGAGAGCGGGTGAAAGAGAAACTAAGACGGCTCGGGAAAGCATTCGTGGATAACCTCTTCGATGATGTTGAATATCACAGGCAGAAGAAATCTCTTGAGTGGGAGCTTGAGTCATTGTTGATTCCAGAGGTCGATGCAGCCAAAGAAGCTGGTCGGCTGCTTGCCGATATGCCAAAGTTATGGGCGGGCGCGACTCTTCAGGAACGGCACCAACTTCTGGCTACGATCTTGGATGCTGTCTACATCGACATGAAGGACGGGAAGTCGATCGTGTCGGTGAAAGCGAAGCCGGCGTTTAGGGCAGTGCTAGAGATAATTGCCCCGATTGCAATGAGATTACGAAATCATGGTGAAACCGATTTAGCTCCAGTGCCCAATCCGCAATGATTATCAGCGACACCGTCCGAGTTTGGTGAAGATTTCATCGGCTGTTTGTGTACAAAAAAAAAGCCCTTGGCTGTGCCTAGGGCTTTGTAAATCAAGCAATCTATTTCAAATCAACGTGATTATCAGGGTCAGAACTGTTGTGACTAATGAGATCAAGGGTATGAGAATCTTGACCATCTTCTGATACTTGCCCCTCGGCGGGGTCTGAATTGCTCGCTTGGAACAAGCAGGATGTAACTCTTTGTTACTCCGACTTTTCCGCTTCAGTTCAAAATTGAATTTTATTCCTAACTTGACACTGAAGTCGGAGACCATCTCAGGTACCCGACCTATTTCTAATTGTCACAGGTTGCCTCCTTGGGCTGCTAGTTCGATCTTCTCCTTAACTAAGTCTCTTTGGGACAATCTCCCAGTATGATTATCCGTTATGTCATATCAGTACGTCAAGTTGGTTCGAATGGCTACGCACTATTTCATTCAGTTCGATAAATTCTGCTGTGCCATGACTCAGAACTTCTTCCGATTTACCGGATGATTGGGAACGGCGAGCACTTGCAAGAATCGTTCACAAGGATGAAACCGCGAGGATCATCGGCGAGCGCGAGAGAGTGAAAGAAAAGTTGAGAAGACTTGGCAAAGCGTTCGTGGATGGCCTATTCGACGAGAACGAATATCACAGGCAGAAGAATGAGGTGGTCCCGGTCGTCTGAACAGCGCTACCCGGTTTATAAGTGGAAACGCATGTTGTGGATTAGGCCGCCGTGGGCGCAGACAGCTGTTTGTTGTAGAACTGGTCCGGGGTCATTCTGCCGAGGCTTGAATGAGGTCGTTTGGAATTGTAGAACTCGAAGTATTGCCCTATCCCAGTCCTGGCTTCAGAAACCGATTCATACGCTCTCAGGTACACCTCCTCGTATTTGACACTCCTCCAGAGACGCTCGATGAACACGTTGTCCCGCCAACTCCCCTTTCCATCCATGCTGATCCGGATGCCGTGGTCCTTCAGCGGGCCGGTGAACGCTTCACTTGTGAACTGGCTCCCCTGATCCGTGTTGAAGATATCCGGCGCGCCATAACGCGTCAGGGCTTCTTCGACCGCTTCGGTACAGAATGCCGTATCCATCGTGATCGATACGCGCCATGCCAGCACCTTTCGACTGAACCAGTCCGTTACGGCAGCGAGGTACACGAACCCTCTGGCCATTGGTATGTACGTAATGTCCATCGCCCACACCTGGTTGGGCTTCGTCACTGGGAGACCACGCAGCAGGTACGGATATACAAGGTGAGAAGGATGTCGCCTACTTGTATTAGGTTTCCGGTACAACGCCTCGATACCCATTCGCCGCATTAGCGTGGAAACGTGTCTGCGTCCAGAGTAAATATCTTCCAGGCACAGTAGGTCACGCATCATCCTGCTGCCCGCAAACGGATATTCGAGGTGGATCTCGTCGATACGACGCATCAAGCTGAGATCGGCATCGCTGACTGATCGTGGCTGATAATAGATGCTTGAGCGGCTTACGCCCACAGCCTTTGCCTGACAGATGAGCGGTAGTTTGTGGTTGCGATCGATCATCGCTTTGCGCTCGGCAGTCCCGCCTTTTCGAGCGCACCCTCTAAAAAATCGTTCTCCAGAGCCAGTTCACCGATCTTAGCGTGCAGGGTTTTTACATCCACCGGTTTCTCAGTTGCACCTGCGCCAGAATCGAACACAGCTGCAGCACGCTCGAGCAACTGAGTCTTCCACTGCGTGATCTGGTTCGAGTGCACATCAAACTGGCTCGCCAGTTCCGACAGTGTTCTTTCACCGCGGACTGCGGCAAGAGCCACCTTCGCCTTGAAGTTCGCCGAGTGGTTACGACGGGGTCGTCTGGTCATTCTTTCGCTCCTGTTTATATAAGGCATTATGATGCCTCATTCAGACAGCGATTCCACTTATACCCCTGTTCAGTTTTCCGGAGCCACCTCTGAAGTCGATGGAGTGGGAGCTTGAATCGCTATTGATCCCGGAGGTTGATGCGGCAAGAGAAGCTGGCCGACTACTTGCCGATATACCGAGACTATGGAACGCAGCGAATATTAAGGAACGACACCAACTGCTTGCGACGGTCCTGGATGCGGTCTACATCGATATGAAGAACAGCAAGTCGATCGTATCGGTGAAGGCGAAACCAGTTTTCCACGCCGTACTTGGAGCAACCGGTCGAGACCGCGTCAGCGACGTTGTTCTCATTGCTCGTTAGAAAGGGTCCTTGCATTTGAAAGACCCGCACCAGTTCAAATATTGTCGAATTCGCCGGTGCTAAAAGGGTCCCCTTTTATCGCGCGGGAATCGCGAGATTTGCGGCAGAGTGCACGAATCAAGATTTAAACATCGCCGCTGGCGGTGTCGTCTGTATTTTATCGATAGCGGTTGGCGTTGACGCGATCGTAGGTCAAGTCCCGATTGAGTACGCTGAATTCCACATAACCCGACTGGCACTTGGCGTATCCAGTACTTCGTCTACTGTAACTTCCTTCGAACCATCCTCGGGTAGTAGCATCAAAAGTTTAGTGCCGATGATGTCGCCACAACTTTTCATCGGGTGATTGACTCTAGTTCCCGCATGATTGATTCCAACGGTTGTCCAAGTTGCTTGGGCATGATCTTCCGTCGAGATTGCGTCGTTTTGTCGTAGGCATACCAAAAGGCATTATCGGGTTCGTCATTAGATAGACCGTAGGTGTATTTGTAACCGACCAAGGCGTCACATTGACCATTGATGTACCGAGTCATCAAGAGATGGAATGTGAAGACTGAACCTGCTTTTTGAGCTGGTCTATCCAATACGACACGGATGTATCGCCTAGTATTGAACTCGGCCCAATTGGCACCGGCGATGCTCGCTTCGTTGGCTTGCATCTTTCTCGCCTGATTACTTTTTGCATTGACAGGTTGAATGAGAACGGATTTATCACCAAGTCCCAGTATTGACTTGATCTTCCTCAAGCCTCCAACTATCCGATCGAATTCACTGTCCTTTGCAACTATCACATATTGATGGCGATCACCGGTCAGGCTTCGTGGTGCGTCCGAAAATGCGGGTAAGAGCATGTCATGGAGATAGACGAAATTGCTACGCCGTCCTTGCGGGTCGGTTTCCGTTGTACCCAAGAGAGCATGTTGACACCAGTCGTACGTTATTTCTTCCTCTTCAACCTCAGTGATATCGATGGAAATCAACGGAAATCCCATGGCTTTAGTCAGCATGCATTTTATGAAGTCGAACTCATGCGTAAATTCGATTTCGACAGCACCTATGACGTTATCCGACTTCGTATATTTTGTTCCTAAAATCGCCACGTCAAACCGGAATTCGTTACCGAATGGAGTGGCGTACGAATACTCAGGACGAATATCTTGAGCGTCAGCCAGAAGGTCTCCGTTGAAGCTGAAGTCTGACGCTCGCTCGTCCTTAAAATGCCAGACGGTCGGTCGAGCACTGGAGTGTCGATCTCTCAAAATCTCTAAGACAAACAGAAGGGTTTTTCTGTGCTTGGAGCTTTTGCTTCGCTGTTCATCGTAACGGACCGGATCGAAATCCTCAGCTGAGGTTATCCTGATGGCCGACCCCCGGTTGCGAGGGTAGTGAACGAAATGACTTCTACGCCTGAGGCATTTCGATACAGGATCGAAACTAGGTCTTCGCCAATATACATAGCGTTTGTTGCGATCGACAAACGGACCTAGTTTACGAGCGTCTTCCCGACTACGAATCTCGTGTGCAATCACAAGTTCTTTGAAAAAACCGTGGTAGCCCCAAACCCTCAAA
>CAYLWG010000120.1:0-8952 GCA_964387235.1 uncultured Dehalococcoidales bacterium | reverse complement strand
CAACGACCTGGTGTGTCAGGGGGCCGAGCCGCTGTTTTTCCTCGACTATTTCGCCACGGGCAAGCTAGAACTCGACAGTGCCGCGCGGATCATCGAGGGGATCGCGCGCGGCTGCGGGGGCGCGGGCGGCGGTTTCGGAGGTGGAGGTGGGGGTATTCGTGGCTTTGGCGGTGGTGGTGGCCAAAATGACGGCCCGGGTGGAAACAACAATTGAGCATTGATGCACCACCTTTCGCATCTCGTACCCCTGTCATTGAGTTAACAGCGGTAACGCGAGAATTTCAGGTCGGTTCTCAGATCGTCATGGCGCTGAACGGCATTGACCTGACGATCGATTACGGCGAAATGGTCGCCATAACCGGGCCTTCGGGTTCGGGGAAATCGACTCTTATGAACACGTTGGGCTGCCTGGATACGCCAACGTCGGGATCGTTTTTCCTGAACGGAAATGATGTGTCGGGACTCTCAGACGATCAGTTGGCCGAAATTCGTTCACTGCAACTTGGATTCGTATTCCAGAGCTACAACCTTCTGCCAAGAGAAACAGCACTCGCAAATGTGGAGTTACCGCTCAAGTATTCGGGCGGATTCAGCAGGAAGTCGCGCAGGGAAGCAGCACGCAGCGCGCTCGACCGCGTCGGTCTTGAACACAGGCACGATCACAAACCGATTCAATTATCTGGCGGCGAACAACAGCGCGTTGGCATTGCCCGCGCACTCGTTAAAAACCCAGAGCTAATTCTGGCTGATGAGCCTACGGGCAATCTCGATACGAAATCGAGTCGCGAAGTGATGTCGATGCTCCAGTCACTGAACGACGACGATGGCAAGACAATCATCATCGTCACACACGATCCCGAAATTGCCGAAGCGACGAAGCGTGTTGTCACTTTCCGCGACGGTCGCATCATCGAAGACCGACCAAGTGAACGTATGCTGGCAGCCGAAACACGCACGCAAAACGGCCAACAGACTGGCGAGGCCGAATAATGAGCTTTAGCCTGCTGTTTTCAACTGCGCTCGGGTCGCTTGGTTCAAACAAGCTCCGGGCAAGCCTGACCCTACTGGGAATCGTCATCGGCGTGTCATCGGTGATAGCCATGATGGCCGTTGGACGCGGGGCTCAGGTATCGGTTACCGCAAGAATTTCCGAACTCGGCACCGAACTTATCACTGTCAGGCCCGGAGCCCAGGCTCTCAGGTTCGCATTCTTTGGTGGAGGCGGTAATTCAGATGTACTCACCTTCAGCGATGTGCTGGCCCTGGAAGACGATGTTTTTGCGCCCGATGTAAGACTTGCGGCCCCGGAAAATTCGTTCTCTGGCACCGCGGTGGTCGGCCGAGAAAATACTTTCGTAAACGGGGTTGGTATCACCGCAGGGTATCTCGCAGCGAGGAACCTGACTATTGCGTCGGGAAGAAACATTTCCAACGTGGATGTTTTAAACATCTCCATGGTCGCAGTCCTCGGGTCGCAGACGAGTGAGGATCTTTTCGGACAGCGTGACCCGGTCGGGGCCACCATGAAAATCCAGGGGCGGGAATTCACTGTTGTCGGTGTTCTCGAAAGCCAGCAAGGGACGATATTCAACCCTGACAACTCGTTGCTGGTGCCAATTACTACGGCGCATTATCGACTGAACGATGGCAAGGGTTCGATCGATTCGATGCCGGTCTCGTCGATAAACATTCTTGCCCGCGATGAGAACGTTGTAGAGGACGCCCGAATTGAAATATCAACTGTCCTTAGGCTTCGGCACGAACTTGGCGTCGATGATGAGGACGATTTTTCGATAACGACTCAGCAGGACACGATAGAGACGCTTGAAGGGACGCAGGGTACGTTCGTGATCCTGCTTGGTTCCATCGCAGGAATCTCGCTTCTGGTGGGCGGCATTGGCGTGATGAACATCATGCTGGTGTCGGTTACAGAGCGCACGCGGGAGATCGGTATTCGCCGTGCAGTTGGTGCCAAACGTCGCGACATCATGCTGCAGTTTGTGATGGAAGCGGTTCTGATGACGTTCGGCGGGGGAGTTCTGGGGGTCGGAGTTGGTTGGGCCATCGCATATTTCGGTGATGGTGCGACTGTTGCGGGCGATGTGATTGAAACGGTGATCGAGATGAATATCGCGGTCATGGCACTTGGCGTATCGGTGGCCGTGGGGTTGTTTTTCGGAATTTACCCGGCAATCAGGGCAGCATCTCTTAACCCGATAGAAGCACTCAGGCACGAATAAAGAGGGCCGCCACAATTATGAAAATGTCGATGAGGATCGTTTTTGCATCTGCGGTGATCTGCGGGTTGTTCATCGGAATCGCTGCCGGTTTCGTCCAGAACCGGTGGCCTGGCGATGAGGATTCAGCGGTATCGGGCCAACCAATCCAGTTCCCAACACCGACCGGATTTCCGGCAGGGAACAACTTAGACCCCGGCGATTTCATTGATCTAGCTGAAGCCGAAGGCGGGGCCGCCGCGCTTGAAAGTTTTATTAGCTCGGGATTTGGTGTAGGCGGGCCCGACCCAGATTTTCTGCGTGAGCGGCTAACCGGTTTCGGAATGCAGATTCCCGAAGGTGCAACGACCAAAGAAATGCTCGAGATGCTGGCTGCCGAGGCCGAGGCATTTTTTCCGGCACCAGTTGAGTGAGAGGCAACTATCTTAATAGGGAATGCTTGCCCACCCGCCCTGTAACTTAAGCTTGATCGACCGTTATCGGTGTTTGCCAGATCGGACGGACGCTACAATTTATCGCCTCCGAACCATCACGCAAAGGGTCAGGGTTAAGTATTGAAATTACCAGGAATCGAACTCGTTGCCTTCGATCTCGGAAACGTGCTGTGTACCGTTGACGAGGCGACCCCAAACGCGAAGCTTGCCGAGTTATCGGGGCGGTCGCGTGCCGATGTGCACGACATAGTGTTCGGACAGAAACGGAAGCTGCTATTTGAAAGCGGACAAATAAGTTTCGAGGATCATGCGAGACATGCGATTGCGGAACTTGGAATCACGATGCCCATCAGTGAATTCACCAACCTCTACAACAGCGTGTTGATCCCATCGAACGATATGTTCCCGCTGGTGAGCCGAATCGCAACGACACACCGCATCGCCCTGGTTTCAAACACCAGCGAACCGCACTGGGAGTGTGCGCGCCGATTCCTGCCGTTCAGCGCGCAGCTTGATCCCGTTATCGTTTCGTTTCTAGTTGGCTCGATGAAGCCAGAACCCGAGTTCTACGATTCGCTGTTAGACCAATCGGGCGTTTCGGCAGATCGAATTCTTTTTGTGGACGATCTGGAAGTAAACATCGAAGCGGCCCGAGCGGCTGGTATGGTCGGACACGTTTTCACATCACAGTCGACTCTCGAAACGGCACTGTCCGATCTGAGCGTTATCTAGTTCGGTTACTCAGTATTGGGATTTTATTCTCGGCCACTCCCCTGCCCGATTGCGTAGTGCTGTGATGTGGCACAAGATAAGCCATCACCGGACACCGAACTTCCCAATCCCGAAGGCAAAATGCGTTGAAGACCGAAAATCTCACTGGAACCGACTACACCATCCTCAAGGCTGCAAGAATTTTTGATGGGACTGGCACTGCCCCGTACGAAGGACAGGCCGTACTGCTTTCGGGTGGCACGATCGCAGCCATCCGGCCGGTCGCTGAAATTGCAGCCCCGACCGGGTCGAACGTGGAGGTTAGGGACTATGGGGATGCGACGATTCTTCCCGGTCTGGTAGACGGCCACACCCACATGATGGCCCCCGGTGACGGAACTCATGGCGACGTTACAGGTGCGGAAGACGACGATGTGTTGCTGATGCGGGCGTTACAGAATGCCCGGACTTTCCTGCATGCTGGCGTGACGACCGCAAGGGAGAACGGAGCGAAGAACCGGGTGGGCTTTTCGCTTAAAGAGGGCATTCGGCGTGGGCTTTCGGAAGGGCCAGAAATGGTGATTTCCGGGCGACCGATCACGATAACCGGTGGTCATTTCTGGTACTGCGGGGCGGAGGCAGATGGCGTCGATGGCGTTCGGGCGGAGGTTCGCAAGTTGGTCAAAGAGGGAGCCGATTTCATCAAGATCATGGCAACCGGCGGTTCGACGCATTCTTCCGACCCGCTCAGGGCGTCGTATACGCTCGATGAGTTGACTGTGATAGTCGATGAGGCGCACCGGTTCGGGAAACTGACCGCCGCCCATTGTGCTTCCGCACAGGGGATCAAAAATGCTCTCGATGCGGAAGTAGACATGATTATCCATTGTGTTTTCGAGGATGAGACCGGTATGTACGAGTTTCGGGAGGACCTTGCCGAACAGCTTGCCGCTGCCGGTGCATGGGTGAATCCGACTCTGCATGTTGTTCAGGCGGGAATCGACCACACAGAACGCATCGGCAGGGAACGCGGCTGGTTGACGAAGGAAGAACAGGCCGATATTGATACCAGCAAGCGTTCCCTGGACACTCGTAACGAGTCGGTGAGCCGCCTGATTAAGATGGGTGTGCGCATGATCGCTGGCAGCGATTCTCCATGGGGTGCATACCCGCCCGGCGAGTTCGTGAAAGAGATGATCGCACTTACGAAAGCTGGCCTATCGAACACCGAGGCATTGGTGACAGGCACGAGTCACGCCGCCGATTCGATAGCTGTTGGCGATATCGCCGGAACGCTTGCGGTCGGTCGCCCTGCTGATGTGCTGGTGGTAGGCGGCGACCCGACTGCCGACCTGAACGCGCTGTGGGATGTGAGGGATGTGTTCAAGACGGGCCGCAGAGTTGAGCGGGTGGGGTAGGTGATCGTTTCTGCCAACCGCACGGCGTATCGGTAAAACGTGTGTCAATCCGCACCGGCTAAACCCGGTCTACTCAGCCGCCTCAAACCCTGTCGGAGGAAACGTCGTGCAACGCGCGCCCCCCGGCTCCCTCGACTGCGATGACTTCGCTCGGGACGCGTTGCGGAGTGTCGGGGCCGTAGCCCCATTGGCTCCGGCTCGGCATTATCGAATTAGCCAGCACCTTCCCTGTCGGGGGAACATGGCCTGGCCACATATCGGTGAAAACGGCCACCGCCACAACTATTGCGCTGTGTAGCCGCCGTCTACTGGCAGGTTTGCTCCGGTTATGAACGATGCGTCGTCTGACGCCAAGAACAGGGCCGCTTTCGCGATCTCGTCCGCTTCGCCCAGCCGGCCCATCGGATGGAGCGACACAATGCGTTCGTGCGATTCGGGGTTGTCGGTCAGGGTTTTAGTGAGCGACGTGTATGTGAATCCCGGACACAGTGCGTTCACCCGGATGCCCTCTTTTGCGAGCGCAACGCCCATGTCGCGGGTCATCTGCACCACGCCACCCTTGGAATGCGGATACGGGTGGAAGCCATCGCTCATTCCCTGGGCGTAGCCGACCAGCCCAATGATCGAGGCCATGTTGACTATCGAGCCAGAACCCTGTTTTTTCATATGCTCAACCGCGAAGTACGACATCATCATCGTGCCCTTCAGGTTGATGCCGATAGTCCAGTCCCACTTCTGCTCGAAATCCCATTCCGGCGGAGCGTATCTGGGCGTGACTCCCGCGCTGTTTATTAAAATATCGATTTGACCGAATTTTTCGACTGTACCGGCTACGAGAGATTCGCACTCCGTGCGCACCGAAACATCGCCAGCCAGGGCAAGAGCTGCGCCATCGTCTGATGCAATGACATCGACTACCTTTTGAGCGGTTTCGAGTTTGAGATCGGAAACGACCACTTTTGCGCCTTCGTTGACGAACAGGTGCGCTGTGGCCTCGCCGATACCAGAGCCGCCGCCTGTTATTAACGCAACCTTGCCTTCGAGTCTGCCTGCCATGCGGAATCTCCTGTCTTTAACTGTCATGGAATCGTTCTGGTGAAACGCAATACCGATATAGCAGCCGATTCTAATTCCAGATCATAGTGCCGTGGACGGCCGGGGGTCGTAATATTGGCCTGATATGCCCTCAGCACCACGATCACAAAAACGACGCAACCCACGCAAACGACCAACCAGCTCGCGCTATAAGCCCGAACTGAACTCTGGAACACAGAAAAAATCTTCGTCAGAGAAATCGTCCACAAAGCCTACCGAGAGGCCAGAAGGTCCCGTTGTTTACCCGATGAAGTACGCGGGGCCGTTACGGCGGCTTTATGCTTTTTTGATCGACCTCGGGTTGATTTTTATGGTGATATACACGGTCGCACCCGTTGCGGGTGGTGCGATGTTCAGCCAGGAAGCGGCAATTCCCGACATCCTGTTTTTCTTCGGATATTTCGTTGTTCCAACCACGATATGGGGCAGGACGCCCGGCAAGTGGGTGGCGGGAATCATTGTGGTCGATTCAGAAGGAAAACCCCCGGGACCGGCTGCGATTCCACGCGAGATGATTGGAAAATTTGTGTCGTTTATCTCCGGAACCCTGGGAATAGTCTGGCTGGTGTTCGACCCCAAGCGGCAGGGCTGGCACGATAAGATCGCCGGGACTTTTGTTGTTGATAACCCGTATTCGGGTGGTCCAAAATTCATGCGAGATTTCTTTAATCTTGGAGCAAAGAAAAAAGACGATGACGGCGAGCCCAGCGACGCTGAGGCATCGAGCCAGGATCAGGCGACAGACGAACAAAAATCGGAGTCGACTCCTACCGACGACGATCAGCAGCCGACGCCCCGCCAGCCGGAAAAATGACCAGAGTAACGCCGGAAGAATGACCAGAATAACGAAGGAAAGAACTGATGGCGATATCCAGAAAAGTTCGCGGACAGATGAACAACAGTTCATGGATTCGCAGAATGTTCGAGGAAGGAGTCGAGCTGCGACGGGTTCATGGGCCTGAAAACGTATTTGACCTGTCGCTGGGCAACCCGCTGCTCGAACCACCTGCCGAGTTCAGGGCCGAACTGGCTCGACTGATCGCCGATGAATCGCTCGGCACTCACCGCTACATGCCGAACGGCGGCTTCCCGGAAGTGCGGGCCAGCGTTGCCGAAGCACTTGCGGAAGAATCGGGCGTGCCGGTTACCGGTGCCGAGATTCTGATGACGGTTGGAGCAGCGGGAGCGATCAACACGATTCTGCGGTCGATTCTCGATCAGGATGATGAGGTCGTCGTAATCGCGCCGTACTTTGCCGAGTACGTGTTTTATGTGCAGCATCAGACCGGCATCACAAAAGTTGCGACCTGCGACGAAAACTGGCTACCCAATATCGAATCGCTTGAATCGACGATCGGCCCTCGCACTCGCGCCGTGATTATCAACACGCCGAACAACCCGACCGGCGTGGTCTACCCGGAGGCAATGATAGCTGCGATTGGTGGAGTCATACAGCGGGCCGAGGAAAAGTACGGCACGGAGATATACCTGATCTCGGACGAGCCGTACCGCAAGCTGATCTATTCGGGTGTGCCCTACCCGTTCATCTTCAAACACCACACAAGATCGATCGTTGCAACGTCGCACTCTAAGGATCTCGGGCTTGCAGGCGAGCGAATCGGATACGTGGCTTTGAACCCGGCCGACCCTGGCAGGGGCGAACTGATGGATGCCCTCACTTTCTCGCTGCGGACTCTCGGGTTTGTGAACGCCCCTGCCCTGATGCAGCGGGCCATTGCAAGCGTTCAGCGGGCGAGTGTTGATATCGATGTCTACCGCAAGAAACGTGATCTGCTCTGGGGTGCGCTTACGGATATCGGATACGAATGCGTGAAGCCTGACGGCGCGTTTTATGTGTTCCCGAAGTCGCCCGTTCCCGACGATACGGAGTTCGTTCGGCAGCTACAAAAAGAGCTGGTGCTGGTCGTGCCGGGTGTCGGGTTCGGCACGTCGGGGTACTTCCGGGCCTCATACTGCGTCGACGACTGGGTAATCGAAGGTGCGATCGCGGGGTTCAGAAAAGTATTCGAGCAGGCCACCAGAGGTTAAGGCCGGGGAAATGGGGCTGGATAACGGGCTTTTCGAAGCACTGCGGCAACACCCGGACGGGCTCACCACTGATGAGTTGGCCAGCAAAGCGAACACCGATAGTTTCTACACGGGGGTTTGGGCTAAGGCCGCATATGGTGCGGGGCTGCTGGAGCAAAACGTGGCCGAAAAGTACGTTCTCGCCCCTCACATGGACAAGTTGTTGCTCGATGCCGATTTTCCCGGATATGTCGGCAGCATCGTTAAGGTGTCTAACCAACCCGCAGTATTCGACAATTTCAACAAAAATCTGTCTTCTGGCAAACGTACATGGTGGAACGAGGTCAGTCCCGACTTTATCAACGCAGTCAGTAGTACCGGTCGTCCGTTTTACAATCGCCTGATCCCCGGCGGATTCTCTAAAATCCCCGGACTGATCGAGAAACTCGAGTCTGGAGCCTCTGTCCTGGAACTTGCGAGTGGCGCGGGACATGGCCTGGTGAGACTGGCCGGGAACTACCCGAGCGTCTCAGTTGTCGGTTTAGACGGCGATGCTTACTCGATCTCTCTCGCTGAACGCACAGTTGCCGACGCTGGTTTCACCGACCGCGTGAGTTTCACCGAGAGCACGCTCGAAGAGTTCGATGAACGAGAGAAATATGATCTCATATTCATCAACATTTCGATGCACGAGGCGCGGGATATCGACCGGGCGACAGAGAATGTCCGAAATGCGCTGAAGCCCGGTGGCTACTTCGTAATTTCTGACTTCCCGTTCCCAGACGGTCACGAAGGACTCAGGACACCCCCGGCCCGCGTTATGAGCGGTATTCAGTATTTTGAAGCTCAGATCGACGATCAGCTTGTTTCGACCGAAACGTTTGTGAAACTGCTGCAAGGTCATGGCTTCAAGGATGTTGGTTCGTTCATAATTTCGCCAGTCCACAACGTTATCTACGGTCGTAAGTAGACGCGGTACTGCCGGTGGTTACGGCCTGACTTTGACTCGTCGCTAACGTTAAGCGGAGT
>CAYLWG010000119.1:252-8969 GCA_964387235.1 uncultured Dehalococcoidales bacterium | reverse complement strand
TCTTACGGCTGCGAGACGTAAAACAGCTTGGACTGGCGCACTTGGTTTTCCCTGGCGCTGATTATTCAAGGCTGTCTCACAGCATCGGTACCTGTCACGTTGCCGGGAGGATGCTGGTTAGCCTTGTTCAAAAAGGCCACAAGATCGCAGACGATACCCATCAAGCAACACGGATAGCTGCATTACTTCATGATCTTGGGCACTATCCGTTTTCTCACGCTGCTGAGGATGCATTAGTCGACTGGCAGAAAAGCAAACTTGCCAAAGGCGGAATTGAACCCAAGCCGTACAGCCACGAGGAACTCGGAGCCAAAATAGTTGATTCAGATCCACAGATCGTGAAAGTATTGGGAACCAATTCGGTTGATCGAGAATTGGTTATGGCGATTATGAAAGGGGAAAGTGATCCTGAATTCGTGAGTCATATCGTGAGTTCAGAATTGGACGCAGACAGACTCGACTATCTTCAACGGACCGCGGCCAACACCGGATTGCCGTACGGGGCTCCCGACATTGACTACTTGGTGGGGCAGCTCACTCTTGATTCAGAGAATAAGCTATGTGTGACAGAAAAAGCTCTGGGTGCGGCTGACCATTTTTTGCTTTGCCGTTACTTTGACTACAGGCAAATCGTGTTCCAGAATACAGTTGTTGCATTCGAGGAGGTACTCAAAGATGTACTTGCAATTCTACTTGAGCATGGAATTGCGCCCCTGTCCAGAGACGCAGTTGATAGATCAATAGCGGACGGTAGTTGGAATCAGATAGACGATTCCAAAGTGATTGGATGGATCCGGTTGATGCGGGAGAAGACACGGGATCCTGAGGAGGCTCAACTGCTTGGTTCAATCTTGGACAGGCAACCCCCCAAGTTGGTATGGGCGGAAGAAGAAATCGATGATCGTAAGCCCCGCCGCGTCACACAAGCCAAAAACCGTATGGGGCAGGTCAGAGACTTGATTCCTGAATTTGCTCGCAAGTTCTCGATACCCGAGGCGATGTGGTTTCCCTGGGAAGAGGCCCGTCATCTCACAAACGTCGCTTCCACAGTTCCTTTGGAGGAAATTGACGATCAAGGGCAGGTCGATGAGGCTATGGTCAAAGGAATCCCAAAGTCGTTGTACATTCTCCAAAACGGTGGTGTTCGGCCACTGCAAACCATTGAGCGCTCATTTATGAGTGCTTTGTCTGGGAAAGCGTTATATATGCGCCGGTTATACGTGCTGTTCCCGAATGGTGATGAATCGAAGCGTGCTGCGATAGAAATTGCCATGTCATCCGCGCTGAATTGATTGACCTCTCAGTACCCACTTACTTGGGGTGTATAACCCGGAGCGATCATCATTTGGGTTGGAACTCTCAATGTACTGTGGCCGAAATTCTGAGCGTTCCGCCCTGGAAGCGAGTGGGGATTCCCCGCAACACAGTGCCCTAGCGCGTTCGGACGCTGCCTTTGACCATGCTGGCTTCGTCGGAGGCTAGAAACGCGTACACCTTCGAGATTTCGTCGGGTGAAACGAGTGCGTCGATCTTCTTATCGAGGTCGCCTGAGCCGCCCCCGGCGTTGTGCATGTGTTCGACGTTTGAGACCTTCAGGGGCGTTGAAACTGCGCCCGGCAGGATATCGTTGACCCGAATTCCGTACTGTTCAAGTCGCGCTTCCATAACGAGCGCAAGGCCGTGAACGCCGCCCTTTGACGAGCCGTACGCATACGATGAACTCCCTCCGAAAACACCGGCTCCCGATGATGTGAGAAGAACGACGCCCGAGCGCTGTTTTCTCATCACGCCCGTAACGTACTTGCAGATCATGAAAGATCCGCGCAGGTTGATATCGAGAACGGTATCCCAAACTTCTTCCGGGAATTCGTCCAGTTCAACCGCTGCGCCCTGCAGTACACCGGCCACGTGTATCAGCACGTCAATGCCGCCGAGCCAGGTTTCAGCAGCTGCAACCGCGCCCGAAACGGCCATTTCGTCGCGCACATCTACGTGCCAGTAGCGGGCATCGCCGCCCAACTCGTTCATATCGCTTACAGTCGCAGCACCGTCGGTATCGTTCACATCGAAGGCGGCCACTTTTGCGCCGTTGGCTGATACCCGGAGGGCAGTTGACCGCCCGATACCGGTGGCGGCCCCGGTAATGATTATTCTCTTGCCTGTGAGATCGGCGGGCATTTGTTATCTCCTGATAGGTCTTTATAAGACCTGAAAATAGAAGGCTATCTAAGGCGGGTTATACATTCAGTCTGGCAGCCTGGCAGCCTGTCAGTCTGGTTCTGTTTTCAGGCTCGGCAATTCACGATTGAAAAATCGCAGAATTCTACAGTAAGCGCTAGTCCCACTCGATCCCTATTCGTTTTGCAACACGGCGAATCCCGGCGGCTGCCACAGGAATTTTATCGTCTGGCAGGTGCTCAACAAGCACATGTGCCCCTGGGTTCACTTTTTGCAGGCCAAGCAGCAGTGCTTCATTATCGAGCAGGCTTTTTGGTTCGTCGATAATCGATTCTTCGAAATGCGTAAGAAGCCCTTCAACTACGGTGAAATCCTTGGCATGAGCCCCCAGAATCCGGTCCGGGATCAATTCGTAAAACTCGTTAATCAGCGACGTAGTGTCGTAGGCCGTATCGAGTGAATCAATGAAGTTGACCGGGTCGATGTTAAAGCCGAGGTTTTTCGATCCCACATCGTCGATCAAATCCTTCATTTTTTGTGGCGAAGATACCGGGCAAACCACGCCACCTTCAACGGCGATCATAATGCCTTCATTTTCGGCGACTTTGCAAATTTGCTTCGTGCTGTCGACGAGCCGGTCCCACACTTCAGGTGAATGGTTCTCTGGATGTGGCATCCAGCCGCCCTTCGGGTTGAGGCTACCGGGGCGAAGATATGTGTTTGGGCTACCAAGACGTGCGGTCAGGTTTACCATTCGCTTTACGAACTTGATCTCCTCTTTTCGTGCAGCTTCATCTTCGGAAATCAGCCTGCCGCCGTAGTTACCGACGGTCTGCGGCATTTCGAATCCACGCCCGGCGAACATCGACTTCAACCTGGTGACGTCTTTGCCCTTCAACGATTGTGGGTCACTAACACGAATCTGGACGGTCTTGAACCCGTGTTCGGCAACATTGTCGAGGACAGCCCCGTCGATAGATTTCCAGTCGCCCGGCACGAGACCCGCAACACCTAACAGCATTTAAACACCCTTCCGCGTATGTAGTGCCCAAGAGAGAGAGAAAAAGACGTAACGCTGACATAATCGATCAGTCGTTCCGTATTCCGGCACGTAGTTCGCAATGCGAACGGTGACCAAGCTTATCGGCAACCGGACAGCAACGGGACGCATCCGGGTCATAATTTGGATATCTGGGAATAAAAAGGCTTCGAATGACCGTTTCGCACAACTCCAACACAACCCGTGCTGGTTCGGCCTGGAAAAAGACAGTTGAAACTGAACACGAACAGTCCGACCGGATTCGCGAAGAAGCGGCATCTGATGACTTCTGGCGACCGATGGCACACCGGTTCGTCCCGCCCAAAAGGGGTGAAGCTGCACCCGACGACACGGTAGAGCGACTGGCTGGCCTGATCCCTTCCAGCGGAACCGTTCTGGATGTCGGGGCAGGGGGTGGTCGTCTGGCGATTCCGCTAGCCGAAAGCTTTACGTCGGTCACTGCCGTAGAGCCATCAGAGGCGATGCGAGAACAGCTTGTTGCAACTGCCGCCGCATGGGATGTAACAAACGTCAAACTGGTAGCCGGGGCGTGGGAGGAGGTCGAGGTCGAACCTCACGACCTCGTGATTTGCGCACATGTCGTTTATACGGTCAGAGAGATCGAGTATTTCGTAAACAAGCTGACCGCCCACGCTCGCCAGAGGGTGGCATTGATCGTGTTTCAAAAACCAGCCATGGCCCCTTATCTGCCGCTATGGCCGATGGTTCACGGTGAGGAACGGATAGCGCTACCGACTCTTCCTGAGATCGAACAGTTGCTGCCACAGATGGGAATCGAATACCGCAAAATTCCGCTTCAAGAAAGGGCATCGGGATCGTTCAAAAGTCGAGAACAGGCGTTCGATGAGTGCATGGCGCGCTTGTTCGTAACGCCGGATTCAAAAAAATCTACGAACCTTTCTGAGGCACTCGACGAATGTCTTGTTGAGATTGACGGCGGGTACAGGTTCAAGTGGGCCGAGCCGCACCGGCCGCACATAGTTAGCTGGGACGTTTAGTTTGGTTGCTGTCCCGTACGGGCATCTGGCAGCGTTCAGCTAGTACGATAACGCCGTTACTTTATTCGTAAGCCGTACCAGCGCGCGACGAAGCGATGTTCCATGAACGAGAGCGAAAAGACCCTGGACCCGGACACTGATCCAGAGATTCCGGTTTCTGGCGCGCCCGATGCCGAGCAACTCGACGAGATACAGGAATCGATTGAAGAACTCGTTGAGGCCGGCGATCAGCAGCGGGCACTTTCCGAACTTCAGGAACTACGAGTTCCCGACAAGGCTGAAGTGCTGGCCGATCTTGAGCCAGAAAACCGCAGGACGCTTCTCGGCAATCTCTCAATCAATGAAATAGCCGATGTACTCGAACACATGGATGTGGGCGATGCGGTAGAAATTTCGGGTCTGATAGGCGTCGACCGCATGGCCGGCGTACTCGAAAGTGTTTCCAGCGACGTGGCTGCCGACGTTCTGCGCGGAATCGATTGGGCCGATGCCAGCCAGATTCTGGTGCGCATGGAAGATCGTTCGGCGGTTGGGGGCCTGCTGCTGCACAAGGACGACGACGCTGGTGGTCTGATGTCCACCGAGTTTGTCTCTATGCGTCAGACGTGGCCGACCACGCGGGCGATCAACGTGCTAAGAAATTCCGGGCTGGGCCCACAGGACATGCGCCAGTTGTTCGCGGTCGACGACGAAGGCGTGCTTGTAGGTGTCCTTGATCTTCCGGAGCTGGTTTTCGCGACGCCTGGTTCGAGCGTATCCGACGTTATGAACTCCAATGTGGTATCGGTTGAGGCGGGCACCGATCAGGAGGAAGCGGCACGCCTGATGCAGCGTTACGAGATCCGTTCAATACCGGTGGTCGACCGCAGCGGACGCCTTGAAGGAACGATCGCCATTGAAGACCTTGTTGACGTGGTCGAATCAGAAGCCACTGAAGATATGTTCAGGATGATTGGCGTGCGCGGTGATGCGAGGAGCATTTCATCGGTCCGCGGTGCGGTGAGAAACCGGCTGCCGTGGCTCATGGTCAATCTGGCAACGGTGCTGGCAACCGGGATAGTCCTCAGTCTGTTTGCCGAAACGCTGAATTCACTGACGATTCTCGTGATTTACCTGCCAGTAGTAATGGGTCAGGCCGGAATCGCCGGAACCCAAACCCTCACGATCATCGTCCGCTCGATGGCGATTGGCGAAGTCGTTACAGGCGATATCCGAAGATTATTAATACGTGAAGCTTTGCTGGCGGTAGCTCAGGGTGTGGCCGTTGCGGCCGTCATCGCTCTGGTTGTGTTCGTGTGGCGTGGGGATATTTACCTGGCGGCAATTGTCGCCGGGGCGCTGTTCCTGAACCTGTTCGTGGCCGCGCTGTCGGGAGTGCTGATCCCATTCACTCTCCGAGCACTGAAAATCGACCCGGCTGCATCGTCGGCGGTATTTCTGACCACCGTTACCGATATCGTGGGAATCGCCGTATACATGGGGCTGGCAACGGTGTTTCTATCGGTGCTCGACAGGGGCTGAGCGGGTTTACTGATTGCTGGCGGCCCACGATTCGACCCGGTCGTTTACTACCTGACCATCGAAGTCGGTTTTGACACGTTTCGGGCTCGAAACCGCTTCGCCACCGCTGAGTTCGAATCTGTAGTTCAGGGTGCCGTCGTGGCCGAACACCACTTCCGCCTCGTACACCAGCGGGTCGTTTTCACCGGGCTTCATCTCGACCCCGCTTCCGAGCGCGGGCCGGTCTCCGGTCATCAGTATTTTCGAGTTTGGGGGCGTATCTAGCGGGACCGTAACGCGAAAGATGACTCCAAGCGAACCGTCGTCGCGGCGGGCGGTTCGGTCGGGTTGTTCCTGTGATTGCAAAGCGTTTTCACTCGTGGCGGTAGCGGTGACGATGATAGTGGCGGTAGGCGTCGAGGTGGCAGTCGCAGTAGTAGTCGTGGTGGCAGTAGCCGTGATGATCGGCGTCACCTGTACTGGTACAGAAGTTGCGGTTGGAGCAACAGTTGCCAATAGTTCCCGCTCATCAGCAACGCCTGAACACGCTGCAAGACCGGCCACGATGAGCGTCATCGCCAGAACAGCCAGAACAGTTAGCAGGCGGGGGCGACCCAAAACATTACTCCCGTTACAGATTGGCAGGTTGGCCCATCAGTTGTTGTCACCGGCGTTGTTATTTAGGGCCGTCATTGGGGCTGGCACTGGGGCTGGCAAAAGCTGCCACCATGTGCCTGCGCTGGATCTTTCCAGTAGCCGTGCGCGGAAGAGAATCGGCTATGTAAACGACGTCCGGCACTTTGAACTCGGCCATCTGCTCGCGACAGAAAGCACGAATCGATTCCTGATCTGCTTCGCCCTTCAGAACGACCGCGGCATGAACGACCTCGCCATATTTTTCGTCAGGAACCGCGAAGCAGACCGCTTCGGCAACAGCGGGGTGCTTCAGTAGAGTGCCATCGATTTCGAGCGGAGAAATCTTTTCACCCGCCCGGTTAATCAACTCTTTAATGCGCCCTGTGAGAGTCAGGTAACCCTCGTCGTTCAAAAATCCCTGATCGCCAGTACGAAACCAGCCATCGACGAACGCTTCGGCATTGGCTTCGGGGTTGTTGTTGTAGCCGTGCATCACGTTTTTACCCTTAATCACGATCTCGCCGGTATCGCCAGCTTTTTGCAGATCGCCCGTTGCGGCCATATCCATGATCGCCACCTCGACTCCGGTCGCCAACCCGACCGTTCCGGCGATGCGCGCACCCGGTGGCATCGGGCTCGACGACATCTGGTGCGAAGCCTCGGTCATCCCGTACGCTTCCAGTACCGGGGCTCCGAAGCGGGCTTCCAGTTGGTCGAACACTATTGGCGCAAGGGCCGACGAGCACGACCGGATGAAGCGGAACGACTCGCGTGGCGCGTTATCGTCGTCGGCACGCATCAGCAGTATCTGGTGAATAGTTGGCACAGCCGAGTACCAGGTAGCCGAGTATTCGCGCTGAAGGCCCCAGAACGTTGAGGCTGAAAACCGTGACGGTATTACAAGTGAACCACCCGAATTCAGGGTCGAAAGCGAAGCACCCATCAGGCCGTGTACATGGAACAACGGCATAACGATGATCGACGTATCGTCGGGCGTTAGCTCATAGTGGTGATTGATGTTGCTTATCGACGCCATCAGGTTTGCATGAGTCAGCGGCACGCCTTTGGGGCGGCTGGTAGTTCCAGACGTGTGAAGGAACAGGGCGACATCCTGTTCAGATGGCGGCGTTGGATCGGCTGATTTCGTGAGCTTCGCACCACTTTTGCTCAGGCCAAGCGAATCGCCATCCAGAGATGCTTCCAGCACCGGGATTCCTAGTTGCTCCGCGGCTTCCCTGCCCGGATGCGCGCCGGGTGGCAGAACTGCCAGTTGCGAATCGGCGTCTTCCATAAAGAACTTGAATTCATCCACTGTGTAGGCAGAATTCAGCGGCGCCGTAATGGCCCCCGCACGGGCAACTGCCAGAAACAGCACCATGAACTCGAGCGAGTTGGTGAGGATGATCGATACGGGCCGTCCGGGTTTTACGCCAGCACCCGCGAGCAGGCCAGCAATGCGCTCGATCTCTTCGTCGTACCGTGCGTACGAAAGCGTTGGGCCATCTGGAATGATGATCGAATCGTCAGTAGATGACGATGGATTGAGAAGGGTCGCAAGGGTATTTGTTGTCATGGGTGCCTGGGTGCTGGTTTATGCCAGCCGTATTTTGCCCGGTTCAGAGCGTAGGCCACGAATGTCGGCCTTCGGCAAATACGGGTCACATATCGGGCCTGAAATCTACACCGCCAACGGAACCGCGTCTGCCGCTATACAGGCTGGGAAGGGCACAACTTTATGTGAAGTGTCAGTAGAGCGACGCGCTGCGGATGCGTACTGGAACAGAAAACCCGATCCAAACAGCGGGAATTTCAATGACGGGTTTTCTGTAGCTGGCGAGATTATTTATAGGGCAGTTTAAGGGAATCTGAGATCGAATCCCACGTTTTTTTATAACTATAAATATCGTTGTGCCCCGCTCCGTCAATAGCAACAAATTCTTTATTCGGGATATTTATTTTGTTAAATAATGCTCTTCCTCGCTTAAGCGGAATAACGTTGTCTTTTGTGCCGTGAATAATTCTTAGTTCCCCTGCATAGTTTCGTAAAAGCGCAAGGTTGTCGTAGTTTTCTTCTGAGAATTTCTCCAAAAGGAACATCGGGTAGATGGGAAATTTGGATTTTGCCACATTTACTAAAGAGTCGAACGGGGCAATAAAAATCATCCTATCTACAGGCATAAGTGTCGTGTGATAGCTTGCTACCCCCGAGCCAATACTTTCGGCAAACAACAGGGTTTGCGCGTAGTTTTTTGTCTTCAAGAAAGAAACAATATTTTCCGCATCTCTGAACAATAGATTGCGCGACGGCTTTTTCTCATCTCCCCCGTATCCGGCGTACTCCACAA
>CAYLWG010000119.1:0-242 GCA_964387235.1 uncultured Dehalococcoidales bacterium | reverse complement strand
GAGTATTCATTCTCCTCAAAAACGCTTTTGAGATACGACCGGTCGCAAGCAGACCCCGCGTTGCCGTTGTAAACAACTACGATCATGTCGCTCGTATGCTTGTAATACGCCCTTGTGCCGTTCGTGTTTATTTTCTCGCTGTCATCAAATACAGGGCAATTATAGAAATTGCTTTGTACGAGATCAGGGTGGTAAATCATACTGCGGTGCAATACGAATATAAGTGCACCGAAAACTAGATA
>CAYLWG010000118.1:0-8971 GCA_964387235.1 uncultured Dehalococcoidales bacterium | reverse complement strand
AATGAGGGGCCGAAGTAGAGTAATTCGAGATTCAGCCAAGATGATTACGTTATTCAAAAATATCGGATACGAAGGCGCAATTATCCTCGTTGATCTGGACAAAGACGAGTGCCCGATAGTTGTCCGGGATCTTTTTCCAGATAATGTCAAATCGGAGTTTTGCGTTGATCCCAATAATAGATTTTGTAATCTTGCGGTCATCGACAAAGGCTTGGAATCATGGTTACTTGCTTCGTGCTCCGCAATTAACAAAGTGTTCCCCGAGAGCAACTACAAATGTCCGCCCGACTCAAGCAAACTCAATCCGTTGAAGACGGCTAGAGAAGTGTGGAAAAGTCGGTTTGGAAATAGCAGTTTCAACAAGATTGAGTTCGCGAAATTGATGTCCGCTGAGTTTGACCCGTGTGACGCGGCACAACATTCAAAATCTTTTGCGCGATTCGGGTCGTTGACTACAATCACCAACGACTGCTGACGCGCGTGCGTTGCACCCTTCCCGACTCTTCTGGATAAAACTGCTGTTTACCCGTTCATCTTTCCCGCCAATAGCGATAATGTTTCACACCGAGTGGTCTCGTACCGTCAGCGTCGTAGACACGGGGGCAGTTTCTCATGCCAAAGTCTAACGAAAACCAAAACGACAACGAAAACCCCGCCGCCGCTGCACGCGGTAGCCAGCTCGCGAGCGATTTCACCGCATCGGTCCACTACGACCAGCGGCTCTACCACGAAGATATCGCTGGCTCAGTCGCCCACGCCCGCATGCTGGGTCGTCAGGGAATCATCTCTGCTGGCGATACTGACAAAATAGTAGACGGCCTCAGCCAGATCATGGGCGAGATCGAAACCGGCGAGTTCGAATGGAACCCCGACCTCGAAGACATCCACATGAACGTGGAATCAAGACTTTATGAGCTTATAGGAGAAGCGGCTGGCCGCCTTCACACCGCCCGTTCACGCAACGACCAGGTTGCCACCGACACCCGCCTGTGGACCCAGACGGCGTGTGGCAGGGCGTTCGAGGCAGTAGTTTCGCTCCAGAATGCGCTGGTCGAACTCGCCGAAAAACATGTCGATACCATCCTGCCCGGCTACACCCACATGCAGCGCGGTCAGCCAGTTGTTCTGGCCCACCACCTTATGGCCTACTTCGAGATGTTCGACCGCGACGCCACACGTTTCGCCCAAACAGCCGAATCTGCCGACATAATGCCCCTTGGTTCGGGCGCAATGGCAGGCGTGCCTTACCCAATCGACCGCGAATGGGTAGCCGACCAGCTTGGTTTCGGGGAGATATCGCGTAACTCGATGGATGCCGTTTCCGACCGCGACTTCATCATCGAGTTCCTCACCGCATCGTCGCTTGCAATGGCCCACCTGTCTCGCCTTGCCGAAGAGCTAATCATCTGGTCATCCGACGAATTCGGGTTCATCAAGTTGACCGACGAATTCACTTCGGGCTCAAGCATCATGCCGCAGAAGCGTAATCCCGATTTCGCTGAGTTGATCCGGGGTAAGACCGGGCGTGTCTACGGTTCACTAATAGCCCTGCTAACTACGATTAAGGGACTTCCGCTTACCTACAACCGCGATTTGCAGGAAGACAAGGAAGGCCTGTTCGACGCGGCCGATACCGTAATTATTTCGCTGGAATCCGCTGCCGGAATGATCTCAGGGCTGACCATCAACGTAGATCGCATGAGGCAGGCCGCCGAAAACAGTTTTGTGCTTGCCACCGATATCGCCGATTATCTCGTGGGCAAGGGAGTGCCGTTCCGCGAGGCGTACATCGCTGTTTCCGATCTCTCAAAGCAGTGCATCGCCGCGGGAAAGGGCTTTAGCGAACTCACACTTGAAGATTTCCGGTCGGCATCGAAACTGTTCGATGAAGATGTCATGGAAATCACTCTTGAATCGGCAGTTGCCGCCCGCGATGTCCCCGGCGGAACTGCCCCGAACCGGGTTCGGGCGGCGATAGCGGAAGCAAAGCAGATGCTGGCCGAGACTGAGTAAGTTTTTTTCCAGATAGCCGAGTAGTTGCTACCAATACCTGATCGTGTCCAGCCAACCAGGCTAAACAAGTCCGCCATACCAGAAAATCAAAAGAATTTGTCTATCATCATCGCCCATCGCGGCCTCGACGAGGTCTACCCCGAAAACACTCTCATTGCCTTCAGAGCGGCCCTTGAAAAGGGAATGGCAATCGAAATCGATGTCCGTGGAACTTCCGATAACGAACTGGTGGTTTTGCACGACGACACCCTCGACCGCACGACCGACGGCTCGGGCGCGGTTGCCAACACGACGCTGGCAGACGTTAAGCAACTCGATGCAGGAAGTTGGTGGGACACCAGGTTCACCGGCGAGCGTATTCCCACACTGGACGAAACGCTGGATGTTGTGCGGAATCACGGCACCGCGGAAACGACCCTCATTCTCGAAATGAAAACACTCGACCCCGGCAGTGTCGGAAAGATTTGTCGTGGATTAGAAGAGCGTGGTCTTTTAAATAAAACAGTCGGGATCGGGCTGATTCACCTGTCAGTCGATGTTCGCAGAAGGTTCTACGAAGGCAACGCCAACTTCCAGTGCGCCACAGTCGCCAACGTCGCTGCCGAGATTCCGGTGGCCGTTTCCGATCCCTACTCATCGTGGATTTACGCACGATTCCCGTTAAGCGCCGCCGATGTGAAGGCTATGCACGATGGCGGTAAAAAAGTGATCGCATCCGGCCCGGGCGTTATGGAAGATGTAGATGTCATGGTTTCCTGCGCAGAGGCCGGGGCCGACACCATCATGTCGTATCATCCGACTGCGCTCGAAGAACGATTCGCACAGTAAGTGCGTTCGACCAGCTCAAAATTCAGAAAACCGGAACAAAAGTGGCTCGCCGTACTCACCGCATAAAAATATCACCCTCGCTGCTGGCCGCCGATTTCGCCAGACTTGGCGAGTCGATTCAAGCGGTTGAAGAGGCCGGTGCCGACGAACTCCATTTCGACGTTATGGACGGCAATTTCGTTCCAAATATCACTATTGGAATTCCGGTACTGGAGGCGATCCGGCCTCTAACAAAACTGCCAATCGACGTACACATGATGGTCGTCGAACCAGCCCGTTTCGCACAGCAGTTTGCTGATGCAGGTGCCGATATTTTCACCATTCATGCCGAGGCCTGCAACGATCTTGAGGCTTCTCTCGGCGATGCCAGGGCAGCCGGGATGAAACCTGCTGTTTCGATAAAGCCCGCTACTCCCGCTTCGGTGCTACAACCAGTTCTATCACTGATCGACCGGGTTTTAGTTATGACCGTCGAACCGGGGTTTGGTGGTCAGTCGTTCATGCCCGAAATGCTCAAGAAAATCTCCGAGCTGGTCCAGATGACCCGTGCTGCCAAAACTGAACTCGAAGTTGCGGTCGATGGCGGCATCAAAGTCGATACGGCTGGCAATGTCATCGGCGCGGGGGCTACGACCCTCATTTCAGGCACCGGGATTTTCAACTACGCCGACGGAATGAAGGCTGGTATCGCGGCGATTCGAAGCGCAGGGGTGTAGGAAGCTCGCTTCGCGAAACAGCCACCAAATACCGCTGGACGGCTCCAACCCGCCCTCTAACACTCCTCGCCACGAGCAAGCCACAACCGGTCGCCGTCAGTCAGAAGTAAAAAGTCGCTCAACGTTCAACTCTTCGAACGAAGCTATCGCCAGATCCGGTGCGTCGTCACCGACCGCTGCAAACGCGACTTCGCCAACCCCAACGCAATACATCCCGGCTGCACGCGCCGACCTGAACCCCGGGGCTGAATCCTCAAAAACAACACACTCCGATGCTGTGATCGCCATAATTTCAGCTGCCTTCAGATACGGCTCAGGGTCGGGTTTGAGTCTGGCGACATCCTCTCGCGTTACCGAGCAACTGAACACGTCTGCAAGACCCGAAATACGCATGAACTCGTCCGCGTAGCCGCGCTCACCCGAAGTTACAAGTGCAACTGTAATTCCGGCCTCTGCCACAGCACGAACCGCCGCTTCGGCACCCGGAAGCAGATCGATACCTTCGTCCGCAATCCGCTTCCACTGGCGCAGGTACTCCGCCAGTATCTCTTCGGTACTGCCTATGCCGTAATGCTCCGCAATTATCTTCACCCCGGGAACCACGCCTTTTCCGAAGGTCACCGGGTGGTCGGCATCAAGGTTTTCAACACCAAACAGCCGCAGTGCAGCCCGTTCAGCCTCGCGGTGGGGTGGCCCGGTATCGATAAGCGTCCCATCAAGGTCGAAACATGCAGCTTTGAATATGTGCCCCACCACTTAGCTCTCGTTTATCTCCAGTTCTCTTGTGATGTCGATACAACCAGAAATACTCTTGTAAACCGGGCATGCGTCGGCGTGCAGATCAAACGCACGCTGAATGGCATCTCGTTTTTCGTCAAGCAACCCGGAATCGATTTTCAGGTGATAAACAATGTGAACTCGCTTGATGACGAGCGTCCCACCCTCTTTTTCGACCTCACCTACCGACTCGGAATAAAAATATCCGTCGCCAGCCGGAATCCCGCGGGCCTCAAGGGCACCGCCAAACGTCCCGGTCATTCACCCCGCAGCAGCAGCAATCACATAGTCAAGAGTTGTCGTGTGCGGCTCAACGACATCGTTATCAACCCCGTAATGCTCGGCAACTTCATGGTGTACTCCAAGCATCACCGGGCCTTCGTGAGCAGGAATAAACGCTCGGCGTATCGGACCCTTTACCCGCTCAATCCGAACGTGTGAGCGATAGGCAACCGCGTCGGTGCTTGAATTTTCAGGCATATCATTTTCTCCTGTCAGGTTTGCGGACACTCTCGCCGCGCTATGCGAAACGCAGTAAGGCTTACGCTCGCCAGTAATTTTCCCTGGTATCCGCCAAACAGTTACACCCTCAAACTGGCCCGCTGAAAACCAACTCAACAGGTGCTTCCGTACTGACGACCACCACGAATCGAGTTGTGGAACACAACATATCCGACTTCGGACCTACTCGGGCAAACCCATCAGCTACTCGCTGCCCGACCGTCCTTCTGGCACGTTTGGCGAAAAGAAATTGCTAACTTTCTGACCGGGGTCGACGAAACCGACCGGCCCCCAAACTGCGGCCTCGGTGGTTTCCTCAACATGAATGTCCGAACGATCGAACACGTCTGCCTTCAACCTGGTGCCGAGTCCGGGGCCTTCCGGGGCCAAAAGGTAACCGTCTTTTATCACGATATTCGGTTCAATGAACCTGTCGTACCAGCCACGGTAGTAAGCCCTGTTTGTTTCCTGAATCATCACGTTCGGGCAGTGCATCGATATGTGGGCGCAGGCAAAAACATTCACCGGTCCCGTCCAATCGTGCGGAGCAATTGGAGTCTGGTACGTGTCGGCCATTACGGCGATTTTTCTTGTTTCCGTAATACCGCCTATCCACACCAGATCGGGCATCACTATTTCCGCTGCGCCTTTTTCGATGTACTCACGGAACTCGAAGCGAGTCATCAACCGTTCAGCCGCGCAGATAAGTGTCTTTGTTTCGCTCGCCAGTTTCAGGTGAGTCTCGACATTCAGCGGGTGGATCATCTCTTCCTGCCATAGCAGGTCGTACTCTTCCATCGCCTGAACAATCCTGATAGCGGGTGCCAGCGCCCACAGTCCCCCACCATCGTGCGCTATCTCAATCTGGTCGCCAAGTGCCTTACGCTGTTTCGCAAGCGGGGCCAGTCCTTCCCGTATCTGTTTTGCCGATACGAAATTACCCCCCGATTCAGCGGCATAAGGTGCCATGTAGTATGCCTTTACCGCTGTAATTCCATCGTCGATAAGAGATTGCAGGAAGCCGACCGGGTCGCGCCGCTCAAACTCGTTATCCTGCCATTCGCCGTAGCTGCCAATCGTGTTGTAGATACGAATTTTGTCGCGTGATTTTCCTCCGAGAAGGTTGTAGATCGGTTGATCGAGAGCCTGGCCTACAACATCCCACAGGGCAATGTCGATTGCCGAAAGAGCGCGCAACTCTGCTCCAGAATAAGTAAAAATTCCAGCGAGCTTAAACAACTCGTCCCATATAGCCTCGCGATCCATCGGGTCGCGTCCGATCAGCGTTGGGCCGAATAGCTCGTGAACAACAGCTGCAACAGAGCGCGGCAGATACCAGGTTTCGCCAAGACCAATCTCACCCGAGTCCGTATGAATTCTGACCCAGCACATCTGCCAGAATTCATCAACCCAGATGGTCTCAATTTTCGTGATTTTCATGGTTAAGCGTTCAGTATTCAACCACCGGCACCGGCGCACGTGTCACACCGGGGGCAATGCTCCACAGCATAGCCCGCACACACAGGGGCGTTACTCGCCGTTAGTTGCCGATGCTTTCCAAAACGATGTCAAAGATGATCGTCGCCCCCGGCGGAATAGCGTTCCCCGCACCGGCGTCTCCGTATGCGCGTTCCGCTGGGATCTCAACTCTGCGTTGACCACCAACACTCATGCCAAGAATTGCATCCCTGAAACCCGGAATGACTCCGCCAACCGGGAAGCTAACCACCTGTCCACGCGAATACGAAGAATCGAACACGCAACCGTCCGTCAGCCAGCCGGTGTAGTGCACGTTCACAATGTTTTCTGGCTCGGGCGAATTTCCATCACCGACAGTGATATCAAAGACGCGAATTCCCGAGTCCAGATCCTCCAGTTGGTCGCTGCTCACAGCATCAAACTTCGGGGCAGTGTCCGGGTAGTCATCGTTCTGGCAGTTCGGCACAATGGCGCCTCCTTCAGGCGTGGGAGTTATGGAAGCCGCCCGATCAGCAGCGATAACCGTTGCCGTCGCCCGCGCTTCTGTCGGTGTAAGGACTGCGATCAACTCGATATCAAAGGTGAGAATAGCGTTCGGAGGAATAACCGGCGGTGAACCGATTTCCTGATAGGCCAGGCCAGAAGGGATCTCAACCCGCCTGATCGTGCCGGTTGCCATCGTAAGAATCGCTTCCCGCCAACCCGGAATCAGGCTAATCGGCAGCAACTGTGCGTCCTCGCCGCGTGTGAAGGTCGAATCGAATACACAGCCGTCTGTAAGCCACCCGGTATACCTGACAGTGACAAGGTCCTGAATCGTCGGCACCGGTCCGTCACCAGTCTTGCGGTCGAATATCCGAATGCCCGACTCCTGCGCCACAAGCTGATCGCGCTGGACATCCCCAAACGCAGGCGCACCCTGTGGATACCCCTCGTTCTGACACAGCGACAAATCGGCCGTTGGTTGAACAACCGGAATTTCGACGTTTTCGGGATTTTTACCTGCGGCCTGACATGCGGCCAGCAAAAACAGCGCTAACGTGAACACTCCGAGTACGATCAGGCGCCGGTTGGACTTCACACTTTTCAATTCAAAACTCTCATTTCGTAGTTTATGAGGACCGAGTGTTGGAAATAAATTGCTTGAACCCGGTTTCAATCCAGGGCGCGACCCCTGTCATAAGGAACTTGACACCCATTCCTACGTATCTGGAAGCGTTTTCGTTTGTCGCAAGCGCCCCCGCGTTCCTACCTGCCCCAACAATTCGCGAAAGAGCATCGTTTATTTTTTCCTGAACGTCTGGATGCTGAAGATCTCCCATGTGCCCCATTGATGATGCGAAATCGGAAGGTGCCACGAAAAATACGTCGATATCGTCGACAGCAATAATTTCGTCCAGATTCTCCCAGGCGATGATGTCCTCTATCAGTACGATGAGCATCGTATGGTCGTTAGCGGTATCGAAATAGTTGGTTACGCCCAAACCCTGCCGACTCGTAAACATCCCGCGCTTACCGATCGGAGTGAACTTCCCACCTTCGACTACATTCTTCGCTTCAGCGGCGTTGTTGACGTGCGGAACCACAATCGCCTGCGCCCCTCGGTCGAGAGTGCGATATATGAGGCCCTGATCGTTAGCGTTGATCCTGGCAACCGATGTCATGCCCCAGATATCGCAGGCCCGGGTCAGGTTCCCCAGTTCGGCAGCATCCACCGCCCCGTGTTCACCTTCCAACCAGATACCGTCGAATCCGAAAGGACCAACCACGTCGATATCATCGGGGTGTGTGATACCGGCTACTATCGTCACTACTTCGCCGTTAGCAAGCTTCTGTTTAGCGCGATTGGGCCGTGGTTCCACCTGAAATACTCCCCAGTAAGAACGAAGTTATAAATTGTCGAGTTGAATTAACCTGTGGAATTCTAACCCGCCATGAGTTGTGCATGTGCTGGCGAATACAGTCCAACCCGGAAAATGGCGCCAGAACAACGGAATTTTTAGTATCGACACGTCAAAAAACGGCCCATAGCCACCAGGAACAAATTTCTCTCGGTAGCGATATTTATCGAGAAAGACACCGCCAGGACGAAGGACACCATTGCATCATCGGAAATTAAAGTGCCGCAGCCGTTGAAAGCACCGCTGCTCCCAGATGACAACCAACCCGCACTGCGCCACAATCGGGTGCTGAACCCGGCGCTCAACCACCTAATTCCCAAAAAATCCTGAATCAAGTCCAGGACGACACTACTCTTACAAACTCAAATCCATGCCAACTGATCCAATCTTCTACGATCTCGTAATTTCTGGCGGTCGAGTGATCGACCCCGCGAACTCTGTGGATGCCAACCTCGATGTGGCAGTAAAAGATGGCCGTATCGCAGCGGTCGAAGCCAACATCGACACCTCGAATGCAAAGCGCATCATCGACGCGACCGGGCTCGTCGTGACACCCGGCCTTATCGACCTCCACACTCACGTCGCGGCCGGTATCCGCAAGCCCGCAGGCGAAGACTTCATGGTTAGCCCCGATGCAGCGGGCGTGATAGCAGGGGTAACCACCGTCGTTGACGCCGGGTCGACAGGGGCATTGAATATTGGCGGGTTCATCAATTCAGTTGCCCCGAACGCCATCACCCGTGTGCTGGCATTGAT
>CAYLWG010000117.1:0-9004 GCA_964387235.1 uncultured Dehalococcoidales bacterium | reverse complement strand
CTTATCGCATTCGTGGTCGTAGCTTCCGTGTTCGCATTCACCATTCTTTCGGCGGGTGTCTTCTCGTCAGAAGCAAACAAGCAGACGATCCACGCAGGTCTTTCCGAGACTCGTACCGGTCTTCGCCAGCATGGTTCTGCCTTCGCCTTCGCAGGCTACGAAGGTTCAACACAGGCTGTATTCAAGATCGTGTTCATCGTTTCGAACTCGCTCGCTGGTGAACCCGTCGACCTGACACCGCCTTACACGGTTAACGATGCAGCCACGGACCCAGATATCGATTCGGGTGCCAGTTCGGCCACGATCATTGCCTACGCCGATGAGAACCAGCGCCTGTCAGACCTTGCATGGACGATGACATTCATCGGCAACAACAACTCCGACAATTTGCTGGAAGACGGTGAAAAAGCTGAGATCACTGTGTGGCTCATGGATCGCATCACCGGCACGGCAGTCGGCTCGAACAGCTCAATCGCATACTCAGACGGCAACTCAGCCAACGGTGGTAGCGCCTCGGGCCTGACTTCATCGGGCACGCTTATTACTAAAAGCACCCGGTTCGTTATCGAACTTACACCACAGCTCGGTGCGCCGCTCACAATTCAGCGCACTGTCCCGCCTGGCCTCCGGAACGTGATGAACCTGAACTAATCAGTTTCACCACGGGAAACCTTATGTTTTGCATCTGGATGGGTCCCGGCCGGATCTCGCTCAGACTGCAGGCCAACTTCAGGCCAGCCGAACAGCGCATCAGGCTTTCCCCCCTCAGTAGGCACTGAGCGGGTGGCCAGAAGACGCAAATGCCCTCCTACCCGGCAAGGAGGGCATTTGCGCGTTTAAGTGCCGGGCGTGATCGAATCACTTGGGCACCAGCGCAAGCTCCGCGGGGCAGACTTTAGTCGCCGGGCGTGCCGAGGCCGCACTTGGGCGACGCGCAAGCTCCGCGGGGCACGCCAGAGCCTGATGGCTTCGAAAATACTTATGGCGTTTTAGCTCCGGGCGTTCGAGGGACGGTACCTGGATGATGCAGGTAGTTCGTCCTTTACGGGTGGAGGTGGTCGGGCTATTTAATCAGATTGAGCCGGTGTGCTGGCAGCGCACAAAAGACACTACCGTTGAATTGAAAATGACCCCAAGGGCTCATCGATTATGGGTGTTTTCACGTATCGATATGTTATTTTTCTTTCCGGCTTGACATTGGGACAAACCGGCCATCATAGGAAACAGCATTGAGAAAATCGTTATTTTCCGTCTATAAGTTGCCACGAATCACAGCTTTTCGGCTCTCAATTTCGGTTTTCACGTTCTTAGCGGTCATTGCGGTCATCGGCCTCATGCCGACCACCGTTTCCGCTGTCTCCCCTCCCACGGTGACAGCCGGTCCCGATGCAAGCGTCACAGAAGGATCCACGTACAGCGGTTCTGCCCTTTTTGAAGGGGATTCAGCCGGACCATGGAACGTTAGCATCGACTATGGGGACGGGACGGTTGCCGTAACCTCGACTATCTCAACGGTAACGGCGTCGGTCTCCCTGTCTCATACATATCTCAACGACGGTTTGTTCCCCGTCGTTATTTCTGTTGATGATGGTTCCGAAACCGTGACTGGTGGCCTGGCGATTACCGTCACTGACGTTGCTCCGGTGATCGCGGCCATCCCGGACGCAACGCTGGTGGAAGGGCAAACATTCGCCTACTCCGGGTCGTTCTCTGATCCTGGCACCGACACCTGGAGCGTTGTTGTCGACTGGGGTGATGGGTCTGACCTTGATCGCGTCCTGACTGAAACGATTGGCATGGTCTTTTCACTAAGTCATGTGTTTCCAGAGGACGGGGATTATTCGCCGGTAGTATCCGTTATTGACCGTCGCGAAGACGGATCGGGCAGTCAGACCGGCACCACGACATTCAGTGTGTCTGTTTCAAACATCCTGCCGTCGCTCGCTTCGATTCCGAACGGTGCGGTCGCCGAAGGCTCGCGCTTCGAACTGAGTGGTTCGTTCACCGATCCCGAAGACACGCTATGGGACATCATCATCGATTGGGGTGATAGCTCTGGCCTCCAGTCTGCAATTATCGGAATTGATGAAATTACGGGCACGCACACCTACACAGCCGGCCACGTCTTTAGCGATCCGGGCACTTATTCCGTAATCGTGACTCTTGATGACGGCACCGACACCGCCAGCGAAACATTCGATGTCGTCGTCTCTAACGTGGCACCGACTATCGATAGCATCGACCTGGCCGGTGGCATAGAAGGCACTCCGTTCGGGTTCAACGTCAACTTCTCCGACGCTGGGTCGACCAGTTGGACTGTCACACTGACTCCCGGCGACGGGGGCTCTCCAGTAACCGGCACTGTAAACGCCGTGTCGCCACTTTTAGTCACCTACGTCTATGCCGACAACCCGGCGGCTCCGGCTACAGAGTTCACCGCGACAATCGCGATCGTCAACTCAGACGGTGAATCGGTATCGCAGTTTGTCCAGGTCCCGGTCGCAAATGCTGACCCTGAAATCATCATTAATAGCGATGGCGTAATCGTTGCGAAATCGTTTACACGAACGGCGTCGTTGTTTGACCTTGGTGTTGGCGATGGCCCGTGGGGTGTGGTTATAGACTTCGGCGACGGCAGTGGGCCCACCACTACTACCATCACTGCTTCGGGTGCATCGCTTTCCCTCGCGAAGACCTACCTGAGCGATGCGCTTTACACGGTCACTCTTACGGCTACAGACACTGACGGCGGAACTGCCACCGGGGGCTTCCAGGTGCCGATCTTCACCGATGTAGGTCCCGACCCGGCCCTCACAGCACCCACTTACGGTTCCGTCACGCTCTCATCACTCGCGCAGTTCACCACTGACGACCAGGACATCTGGGGGCCTGTCACCAGTGGCACAGGCGAGGTCAGGGGGCAGATTTTCTACAACGAGTGGTCAGGCTCCAGTTCAAGTACTGATATCGACTATAACGTTGCGTTCGGCTGGGACTTCGGCGTCTCCGGAACTGCTTCTGCGAATGGCCACATCGGCATGTTTGCGCTTGCTGACGACCTGAAAGGCACGGTGAGTGTCGACTATCGTCCTAATGTAAGCATCGATGCTCCACAGACAAACGCCTTCTTGCCCGGTCAATCGATACCGCTGCCGACGTGGTGGGAGCTTGACGATGAATCTTCAATCACGCCCGGCATCACCTCCGGAGACCTTTCGCTGTGGGGCCAGATCGAGTTCGATGCCTACATTGGTGGCAGGGTATGTGTGTTCAGTTGTGCATCAACGACTTTCGTGAACATCGACACTCCGGCTTCCGAATTTGAAATCATCCGCATGCCAGATGAGAGTATCGCCCAGACCGTTGGAACCGGCATACTAGCGTTCCTCACTGGCGTCAATCTCAGCGGGGACAACCCTTCGGTCGAAGCAACAGATGTCACCACGGCGTCCGACATTGCATTGAAAAGGCTTGTCGCACAGGGTGAGGACAACTACGCGTCGATCATCTTTGACCTGGATGCGATCGCTCGCAAACTCGGCGTGCTGCCGTTCCTGGGAGCCGAGCTTCATATCTCAAACGACTTCAACTTCGGCGGCAACCTGTTCGACGCCAAAGCGAATATCAAGTTCTGGGCCGACCAGACGCTCACGTTCGAAGGACAGCCCGTCATTACCCTCAACTTCAACCCTGCCGTTGTTGGTGTAACCGGCGACTTTCTGGGCGCGACCACAAACGGAACCGGCCAAATAGATTCAGTTACGTACCTGGTGGGCAATGAAGTCCGGGCGATATTCCCGGCCGACCTCGAAACACCTGTGCAGGTGACCCCGGTGGTTTACCTGGAGAACAGCCTTACGAACGATACCGATCTGTTTACAAAATCCGACATCACTTTGAAGGCGTTGGACTTGTTTATAAACCTGAAGCATTTCAAGATATTTAATGGCTCTGCTCCGGTGACTGAGAGAGTTTGCGTCCGGTGGAACTGGAAATATCCGTGGAACTGCACGAAGCGCGAAACCGTGACGATCATCCCGGGCATTCCGGCTATTTACACCCCTTCTGTTGGAGTAAATCTGGGTCCTGTATGGGGGCCCAATAGCTTCCTTGAACAAGTGTCGGACCGCTCAGTGATGTCTGATGGAACGTTCAGCCTGGAAGGTTTCAATCCGGTTACCCTGAATTACTTCTTCCTGAATCCTGAAATTCCGCCGGTCGCTGCCGCTGGTGGACCGTATTTCGTGGATGAAGGCTCGACCCTCGTACTCGACGGTTCGGGTTCCTATGATCAGGACCTGATTGAAGGCAGTTATGTCGGTTCTCTTGGTTACCAGTGGAGTTCCGGTACAGACTTCGCAGACGCGACGCTGGAATTCCCGGTGTTCACGAGCACGCTGGATGACAGCACCGTTGGGGTCGAACTCACAGTCACCGACAACTGGAACGCTCACTCTGACACTGCTGTTGTAACGGTGCTAAACGTGGCACCCGATGTGGCTTCACAGGGCCCTGCGACCCTCGACGAAGGCAGTGTGTTCACTCGCCTGTTCAGCTTCACTGACCCTGGTCTGGCCGACACCCACGATGCGACAGTTGACTGGGGCGACACTACGTCCGACAACCCTTCACTTGCGCTCGGCGACCGGGATTTCACTCTGTCGCATGTCTACGCAGACAACGGTGCGTACACGGTGTCGGTCACAGTTGTCGATGACGATGGCGGTTCGGAAACCGAGCAGTTCGTTATTACTGTCACCAACGTAAACCCAACGGTTGACGCGGGGTTGGACAGGGAATGGCTGTTGCACGAACTGGCGGTTCTCGACCCGGCGACATTCAACGACCTCGGCACGCTTGACACCCACACGGCGCTGGCCAACTGGGATAACGGCGACGTTACCACAGGGCTTGTCACCGAATCACCGTTCGGACCTCCGGGCGACACGGCTGGTGCCGACGGGTCCGTTGACGCTGGCTACATTTACCGCTACCCCGGTACCTACTCGGTTACGGTCACGGTAGAAGATGACGATCTGGGCATCGGTAACGATACCGTATCTCTCTGGATCCTCGGGGCCAAAGACCTGAAGGCACGTGCCACAGGTCTGCTGGCGCCGTTTGCGGGTGAAAGACAGATCGAGCACGCTATCAGGGATATCGGGGAAAGCCTCACCCCTGCGTACTGGGTCGACCTTGCGTACCTGAATGCCCTCCACGGTCACAGGGTCTTCACGGAAGAGAAGCAGGCCGTGATACACCTCGTTGTGGCATTGGACCAGGTTGGCCCATGGGCACTTTCCAGCGGTGCCGACGATGCGGCTACAGAGGCGATCTACTTGCTGGTACAGGCAGACCAGATCCTGGCTGAATCGCAGATATTCATAGCCTCTGGTCTGGCCGTTTGGTCGCCGGAAAGCCAGAATTCGTACGACCGCCTGTTGGAGATGGCAGATCAGGCATTTGAACGGGGCGACACTGAGTGGGCGGCAGACCGTTTCATAATGGCGATCGACCTGTACCGCCTGGCGTGGAAATTCGCCTCGCTCGCCGAAAGTGTTGCGACCGGTAATCTTGATGACTTCGATGAGGGCGATCTGGGTGGTGACTTCGATTACCTCGATGATTCAGATGATCACCACGACTTCGACGACTTCTATGATTTCGATAATTATTACGACCTGTTTGACCTCAATGACTTAGATGACTTTGATGACTTCTACGATTTCTTTGACATGGACGACTTTTACGACTTCTACAATGATTCAGAGGAACTCTTCGACTTCTATGATTTCGAAGAGTTCTATGAGTTCTACGATTAGTCGAATTCGTGGCACCGACACACCCAGCTAAACGGGTTCTGCGCAGCGGTAGAGGGGCCGTGGACGCAAGCTCCGCAGCGTCGCATACGCTACATGTCTGTCACGCCAGCCCGGTGCCAAACGTGAAGTTTCCCTAGTCAAACGGCCTGATCCAGTTCAGCGACAATGCGCGGTATCTCGAACCCTATGCGAGTTCCACGGCCCAACTCGCTTTCTATATACATTCGGCCATCGTGCATCTCGACTATAGCCTTCGAGATATTAAGGCCCAGGCCCAACCCTGGAACCGATCTTGTGGCCGGGTTTTCGGCCCTGTAGTACAGGTCAAATGAGTTTTTTGCGTCATCGACGCTCATGCCAACGCCGTCATCAATCACGTCTACGGCAAAATTTCCATTTGAAACCCTTGTTTCAAGCCGGATATTCGCCCCTTCACCTGCGTATTTTGTTGCGTTGCTCAGCAGGTTAGAGATTGTCTGAGATATTCGATTTTGATCTCCCGTTACAAGTAACTCGTCATCAGGAATTTTCACGGCAATTGTCTGACCTGCGCTTTTTACAAGGGGTTCGAAGCTATCGCCAAGCGCTTTCAACATCAGGTTGGCATCAAACGTGGTCTCTATGAGTTGAAACGTTCCCGACTCGATCCGAGAATGATCCAGCAGATCGTTGATGAGCAGGTGCAGATGACTCCCGTTTCTCCGCAAAACCTCTAGCTGGTCGAGTTGTTTCTTAACAAGGTTGCCGAAACGGTTGCGAGCGAGGATATCGATAAACGCGACCATGCTCGTGAGCGGCGTTTTCAGTTCATGGGTGACAGTCGTAATAATCTGGCTTTTAATCTGATTGATCCGTTCCAGTTCCTGTTTTTGCGCTTCGAGAAGAACTCGCTGTTCCCGTTCCTCTATCCAGAGGACTGCTTTGTCGTAGAGATCGGCAGCGTAAATAGCGCCTGAAATCTGGTTCGCTATAGTTTCAAGCAGGCGAAGATGTTTTTTTGAATAAGCATCTTCGACGTTTGTCGTTACGCAGAGCAGTCCGACTGTTTCATCGCCGGCACTGAGCGGTGCAAACATTGCCGAAACAAACCCAATGTTTTTGCTTTCAAGTGCTGCGCTAAAAGCCGTGACTTCTTCAAAATATGGCTTACCCCAGCCTATTATTCCGCGTTTCGCCAAACGGAATGTTTCCCGTGAGTGCAGCGGAATGAGTGGTTGATTACTAATATCCCAACTGATAGTCGTACTGTCCCACATAAATCGGTTGACCAGGTAATCCCCATCGCCATCGTCCCACGAAAGCACCATTCGCTCGACCGGTATCAAAGTTCTAACCTCTGCCGCGAACGAGGTGAAGACAGAGTCGATATCGAGGTTCGAGGAAATCACTCGACCAATCGTGGCCAGGGTATCTCGCTCGACGAGCATCGCCTGTCGTTCGATGGCACTGCTGATTACTCTCGAGAGGATGCTGATTGACGCATCGTTTTTCGGCAGATAATCCTGAGCGCCAGCCTGAACTGCCTGTTGAATAAGGCCGAAATCTTCGTTCCCACTCAGCACGATTATCGGGGTACTGCTGGCGGTTCTAACAAGAACTCTGACCGAGCCTAGCCCGGAGCTGTCGGTTAACGAAAGATCGAGCAGCACGATATCTATCGGGGAGTGGATCAAAACACCAACCGCCTCGGCAAGCGAACCGACCAGAGTGATGTTTGCATCTATTGTCGGAGAGTCGTTGAGGTATTCCTGGATCAGCCTGGCATCACCAGGGCTGTCTTCGACCAGCAGCACGGATGTTGGACGTCGAATCATAATTAAGCGGCTCGGGAAGATGGGAGTTTGACGATGGTTAACCAGAACTCGTGGATACCGACCACAACTTCCAGGAATTGCTCCAGGTCAACCGGCTTCGTTATGTAGCAATTGGCCCGCAGGTCGTAACTTTCGAGAATGTCGATCTCTGCCTGAGAAGTCGTCAGCACTATTACTGGAATGCTGCGGAGATCACGATCATTTTTGATGATTTCGAGAAGCTCCCGGCCGTCCATGCGTGGCATATTCAGGTCCAACAAGATTATTCCTGGCCTGGGTACATCTGCATAATCGCCCTCCTGTCGTAAAAACTTGAGAGCCTCGACCCCGTCTTTTACCACGAAAATGTTGTTGGGAAAGTGGGCATCATTAAGGGCTTCCAACGTCAGGCGGGCATCACCTGGAGAGTCGTCCACCAGCAGTATTTCAACTTGCGACACTGTCTAATTTCCTTTCGGCGGTTGCCTTGGATTTATCGGTCGGCAAACGGTCGACTATCGTAAAAAAGAAAGTCGTTCCTTCACCAGGTTCTGAAGTGAGCCAGATAGTGCCTCCCGCGCGGTGAACGATTTTCCGGGCAATAGTCAGCCCGATTCCAGTTCCCTGGTATTCATCGCGTGCGTGCAGACGCTGGAATATTGTGAATATCCGGTCGTTATACGCAGGATCAATGCCAATCCCGTTGTCTCTAACCGAAAATCTCCATGCGGAATCGATTCGTGTCGCACTCACTTCGATTTCGGGAGTTCTTTCGGGAGAGCGGTATTTCACAGCGTTACCGATCAGGTTCTGAAAAACGCTTACAAGCGGTCCATGATCGGCGACCAGATGCGGCAGATCACCGACAGTCACTGACGCGGCCTCGGCTTTTATTCGGCCATCGAGGTTACTGACAGCCTCCGCCACGACGCTGCTAACGTCGATACCAACTAGCTCACCATCGGTCTGTCCGACCCGGGAATAGGTCAGCAGATCGTTAATCAGTATCTGCATGCGCTTTGCGCCATCGACAGCAAACCCGATGAACTCATCAGCGTCGCGGTCAAGCTGGCCTCTGTAACGCCTTGATAGCAGCTGGGTGTAGCTCGATATCATCCGGAGCGGTTCCTGTAGATCGTGCGAGGCCACATAGGCAAACTGCTCGAGATCGCTATTCGAACGTTTAAGGTCGGCAGTTCGTTCTCTGACTCGTTGCTCCAGTTCCGAACTGGCTATCTGGATACTTTTGGCCATGTTGTTGAATGTTTCGGCAAGCTGCCCAATTTCGTCGGTCGAATCTACCGAAACGCGCGATTCCAGTCGCCCTCGACTGAACAGATCGGCCGCTCTTGTGAGATGGGATATTGGAACCGTAAGTTGCCTCGCCAC
>CAYLWG010000116.1:1720-9080 GCA_964387235.1 uncultured Dehalococcoidales bacterium | reverse complement strand
CGGGTCTGCCCCGCGGAGCTTGCGCGTCGCCCAAGCACGGCCTCGGTGCGCCCGGCGACTAAATTAGCGTTTAGCTCCGGGCGTCGTCGAACGACTTGGTCGCGTATGCAGCTCCGCGGGGCACGCCAGAGCGCTTGTAATTTCGATTGAGCTTGTCCCGACGAAAAAAGATTGATTCCTGCACCATCGGCTTCCTGCACAACCGGGTTTAGCGCAACAACAGAGCGACAATTTTCCAATCGATCTGCCCTCTGATCACGTGAAAGATTTCTTAAGCATCCGCCACGGGCGACCATCTATCGCCGCAAGCCCAATTCCGATGAGCAATATGCCGGGGAGTTGCCTCAGTAGGAGTACTTCGTCGAGCAGGCCCACGCCAAGAAGAATTGCGTGACTGGAATTAGAAAAGTCACGAGTAAAAGATTGGTCACTCCGGCAGTTGCGAGAATCCGAAAATAAACGATATAAGCGAGCGCCGTGGACAGTGTGGCGAGACCGATAATGGCACCAATTGTTGCCATGGCTGGCATCGGTAACGTCCAGGGCTGATCGAAAACCAGCGAGAGGGGAAGGAGGATAAAAACGGATGCGGTGATCTGACCTGTTGCGGTCGCCATCGGTGAAACGCCAAGCCGCCGGAAACGTCGCCCAAAAACACCAGCGGAAGCATAAGACAGCGCACCGGCAAGAATCGCCAGTTGCGCCACAAGATCGAAGCCAAAAGCCTGTATCGTTGCCCCGCCGATCTTCACGGCGACCCCTAGCAACCCGACCGCCACTCCAACAAACCGTCCGAGTGTCATGCCCTCATCGCTGGTAAAAAAATGAGCTATTACGATAGCGAAGAGCGGGGTGGTAGTGGTGAGGATTGCCGCCACCCCGGCCGCAACCTGTCCCTGGCCCCAGACGATAAGACTAAAAGGGACGACATTGTTGAGGAGTGCCATAACGAGGAACAGACCCCAGATCCGCCGGCCGGTTGGCATCTTCGTTCCCCGCGCACGCATGATAGCCAGCAAAATCACTGACGCGAGAAACACCCGGCAGACGACTATCGTGAATGTCGGGAGTTCTTTGATAGCGACGCCATTAAAGAAAAACGAACCTCCCCACACGACTGAAAGGACCACGATCAGCCCCCACTCACGCAGGGTCATCGATCTCTTAACCAGAAGATGTGAGTCCACTAAACACCTCAAACCATCAAAAGTTCCGTTCCAAGAAAGAAAGAAAGAACAAACAAGTTCACGCCACAACCCGATCCTCGCCATCAAATTACGGATCGGTTAATGATGAGCCGCTTTTAGCCCCGGAAGAGTCACGCAGCCCGACTAAAACAGGCTGTGATCGAGACAATTAACTCGATGGAGGTCAGGTGGCCCCTTCACGTTTTAACAAGGCCTTTTTGCGCTCGACACCCCAGCGATAACCTGCAAGCCCGCCATCGGCCCGCAAAACCCGGTGGCACGGGACAAGCACCGCGACTGGATTGGCGCCGCATGCCTGTGCAACTGCCCGTTGAGAGCGTGGCGAGCCGATTATTTTGGCAATCTCAGAATAAGTCGATGTGGTGCCAATGGTGATCTCCCGCAGGGCACTCCACACCCGCTGCTGGAAAGCAGTGCCACGGATATCCAGAGGCAATTCGGCAGCACGTCCAGGCTCCTTGATGGCGCTAACCACACGCTTCACAAGAAGTTCGAAATCACGCCCACCTGAGATCATTAGCGCAGCCGGGAATAGCTGCCGTAGTTCCAGTTCGGCCTCTTCCACACTTCCGGTGATTCGTACAGCACAGACGCCATTTCTTGTAAACGCAGCGGTAGCAATTCCGAGAGATGTTTCTGCGAACGCGTAAATAATCACTTCGCCCTTCGCTCCGGCCCGGAACACTGTTGGGCTCATACCAAATGCAACCAGCGCGTTGTCGTAGAAATGGCGCATGCTCTCATGCCCGCTCGCAAAGGCAGCGTCGGTAACGCTCTGGGCGGCTCTCACAGTTGCGCGCAGTCGGGGTGCCCGTGCGCCACGCGCGTATTGCTTGGGTGTCATGCCGACTATTTCTCTGAAGACTCGTTGGAAGTGAAATCGACTGAATCCAGCCTCTTTCGCAAGTTCATCGAGAGATGGCTCGACTTCGGCTGTCTCCAGACTTCGACATGCAGCTGCCATCGTGAGTGTATTTCGCTGCGCCGTCGTTGTTCCATTTGGCCGACACCGCTTGCATGGACGGAATCCTGCGACCTCGGCTGCGCTGCTCATCTTAAAAAATATGACATTTTCACGTTTAGCACGCCTTGCAGGACAACTCGGTCGGCAGTAAATACCTGTTGTTTTGACCGCAAACACAAACGACTTATCGGCTTCCGCGTTCCGTTCGCAAACGGCCTGCCAGCGTGATTCATCGGTGTCGATTTGAGTTTTAAGAATCATCGTAAACACCACTCCTGCAATTGAGAATAGTGGTTCCGCCCGGTAGGTGATACCCGCTTCTTGCGGTCAAATTTGGTCACAGACAGGGAGTCAGTTTCCAGCGACCTTTGGCACTTCCGCATTCCACTGCCCGATGTCCGCTACCGGCTAACAGGTGAATAAGCACAAGTGTTCGGAATATGTGTTCTAAAGTACTTCCATTACTCAGAACACTTGTGCTATTTTCTTGGTGCGCCGTTAGCGGCAAGTGAATTCGGCGGCATGGCGGCAACAGGCAGTGAGCCCGTCAGATAGTGGAAAAGGTTGAACTCAATGATGAATATCACACAGGTCCGTCAGGATGAACCCCGACAGGCTGACTATGCGCCCCGTGGCGGGCATGCCCCTGGTATCAAACCCTCACCCACGCATCCTGTTGTCCGGGTAATCGGAATCGGGGGAGCGGGTTGCAATTGGTTGAACCGTCTTGGCAGGCTGGCACCCACTGAAACACGGTTTCTTGGAATCGATACAGGTTCAGGAACAAACGATCTCGGGGCAAATACCGACGTTATCCGGATTGGCAACGGGTTCGGCAGTGGCGGTGACCCAGTCGCTGCGGAAGAAATGTTTTCCGATTCTGCCGAAACTGGTGAATACCACTCAAGCGTATCCAGATTCGTCACTGGTGCAGATTTGGTAATCATCGTGGCAGGGCTGGGACGCGGAACGGGTTCTGGAATCGCACCGCTGGTGGCACGAATCTCAAAAGAATCGGGAGCCCTGACTGTCGTTGTCGTCAACATGCCATTCAAATTCGAAGGCCGATACCGTAGTGAACTTGCGGCCCCGGCCCTGGTCAAATTGCAGAATTCTTCAGATTCGGTGCTCGTTATAGGAAACGATAATCCGCTCAGTTCGACCGCTACGGACGGCAGTATGACACTGGTTGGAGCGTTTAGAGGGGCCGATGAGAAAATTTCGGATTCAATTCGGGCGTTGATCGCGGGTTTTGGAAAATCTCAAAATAAACTCAATGAAATCCATGATTCATTGAGGAATTCCGGAAAAGCGGTTGCAATCACAGGAATTTCCGAAGGTATCCACGCAGCCAGAACGGCAGTGGAACAGGCTCTGGATGGTTTGGAATTCGGCGTGACCACGATTTCAGACCTGTCTCAGGTCAAAGCTGCACTGGTTCACGTAGAGGGCGGAATCGGGCTATCTGCCGGTCAAATCGCCGAAGCCGTAACGACGGTGCGAGACATGACGTGCCAGTCCACCACGTTGCACGTATCCAGTGTTCGGGAAATCACGATGGGTCGGCAAATACGAGTAACGCTGATCCTGGCATGTTATGGATCGACTCTCGGAAAAAATCCTGGGTCTGATCTTGACCGTAGGCTCGGCTTGCGGGAAAACGGACGGTTCACACCAGACAGCGGCATGAACTGGCTAAACGAACTGCGAAGACCCACAGTAGTTTCCATGTTCGAAACACCACGACCCATTCGCAGACGGGGGCCGATGTTGTTGCCCGTCGGTTAACGACTGAGAGTCTGTGTCAAAACCCCCTCTCCAAAAGGAGAGGGCTGGAGTGAGGGGGAACTTAAACCGCAACCTTTGCCTGTCGAGCGATTTGGGAATGGTTTCTTAGTCCTGCCCGAACATTTATTTCGAATAAACGTAATTATTTGCTGACGGAACCGATCTTACGATCGGCAGAAGTAAACGCCGCACCAGACGCCTCGGTGCGGCGTTTACTTTTTTACCGCGTCTTACACCGGTTCAGGTCTGGTTCTAATCGGCCATCTGGTGCAGACCGCTGCCCACCAGACTGCCAGCGGGAATCGATGCGACAACAGTGGGCGTCGGCTCGGGCGTGAGTGCGGGCGGAACAAACATGTACCCGTTGCCGCGAATCGTCTTTATCAGGTTCTTACCCGAAGACGTTTTGCGCAATTTACGGCGCAGCCTGAAAATCGCAACATCAAGAGCGTTGTCTGCCGGCCGTGCGCCCGACGACCAGCAAGTATTCACCAGTTCTTCGGGTGAAACAGGCCTGCCAGGTGTCGAAGCGAGAGTATGGATCAGCAAAAATTCAATTGGAGACAGAGTTAGGGAAATTCCATCCAGTTCCATCGTTTCCAACTCCGGATTCAGCACGAATCCCGGCATATTTATAACGGCCAATACTGGACGTCGCCGCTCAGGCCGATTTTCCATAATCCTGAACGGCTGGGCGTTGGTAGCCGAACTGACGGTTGGGCCGGTTCTGTAACTGGAAGTGATATTGCCCGCCGGGAAAATATTCACTGCAAAACTGACAATTAGTTCAAGCTGCTCGATTTCATTAAGAGTCGGCAGCACGGTCGACTTGTTGAATACATAAACGACCCCGACAGTATCGAGACCCCGTGTGATCGGAGTCACGATACCCTGTAGAAACCCCGCCCGCTCGGCCCATTTCGGAAAATATATCCCATTTTGCTCATCTGGTTCCAATTGCGACAGTACGACCGCTGAACCCTTACGTGCTGCCAGCGCACCCGGACTGTTTCCGTCGATCGGCTCGTACTCATCTGGCGATTGCACGAACTGTCCCTCATAGCTCGTATCGGAAGGAGAGAAAACACCGTGAGCGTCACGGAGATCAAAGACGATCGCCGCCGAATATCCAGTGGCCATTCGTACCGCACCCGCTAGTCCCGTCTCTGACCCCTTAACATCGCCCTCCGATTCGGCGACACCCAACAACTTAATCCCGGCAAGAACCCTGCTAGCACTGGCCTCTCCCGCAAGCCGTCGCTCCAGAAGACCGACTTCCCGACTCCTGGTATGAACCTTCGCAGACAGCAATACAAAGACGATCATCCCTCCAGAAAGTAGTCCCAGTGCGATAGCGGCCAGCGGCCAGTTAACAGCCCCGCCTTCTGGTGGATTCGAGAAAAGCAAAGCAAAAATAAGTGCCACGCCAAATGCCAGCACAGCCGAGTACATGGCCCAGTTCTGGGTGAAAACCCTGGCACCCTCTCCCCAACTGCGTCCACGGCGAACGTCGATCAGGTGTTCTGACGGGCTGGCAATCTGGCTGATATTCATGTGACTGACGGTAGCCGATCGCGGGTTGAAACGACCTGTTCACAGCAATGCAGATTTCCCAGATGTTCGCGATTCCGAGGCGTCTGCGTGCATACGCTGTGGTAACTGTGCGGTGAAGTCGTACACTTATGTGAACAAATACGAAAACGTACTCGAACACCATTCCCACCTTCAGAAGGGCGCCAGAACACTGGGCACTCTAGGCCGATTCAAAAACATGCTGGGTCGCGGCAAAAGCAACGACGAACCAACAGCAGCCGGACAAGATTCGCAAACACGCGAACATAAAGTCGCAGACCGCACTACCGATTCATCCGAAACCGCCAGATCGAAACCCGACAACCGTCGTAACGTCGGTCAGCGGGGCAGACGCAGTAGACGCGTTAGCGGGGATCGCACACCTGCCTCCCATGATTCACCACGCGACTCGCGCCATGATGATTCACGACGTGCCGAATCGAATCGGGATGAACCAGATATCAGAGAGCGTAGCGGACGTGGCACTCCCCGACATAGGGGCAGACGCAGTGATTCCGGTGACCCCGATTCACAGGTGAGGCCCCGACAGGAAAACCCTCGTTCATCATCATCCACACGTCGCCGAAAAAATGACAATCGCCAGGACCGGGAGCAATCTCGTGAACGTGGTGGAGATCGATCAGAGAGCCGTTACGGTCGCAGGGAATCCGATGAACGTGAAGTCCCTGAATCCGAGGCACGCAGGGATCAGCCACGAAACGGCCGGTCTAAAGACAGGGATGATCGCTCGGAAGGGCAAGACACCCGAACTCCAGTGCGTGGTCGGCCTGTAAGGCGCAGGGATCGCGAGCAGCCGCTCGAAATTGTTGAGCCGATATCGACGGATATGCAGGGCACCGCGATGTGGAGTGATATCGAACTAAGCAAGTCGATCGTGGCTTCGATTCTTGATATGGGATACGAAAAACCCTCAGATATCCAGGAAGCCTCGATCCCATGGATGCTGAAGGGCCGAGATGTTGTGGCACAGGCCGTAACGGGGTCGGGCAAAACCGCATCTTTCGGGATTCCAATGTGCGAAATCGTAGACCCCGGCACCCGTGATGTGGAAGGATTGGTGCTCGTCCCCACCAGGGAACTTGCACAACAGGTGACGCGAGAACTGGCGCTTATAGGGCGTAAACGCGGCGTTGGCGTAGTCGCTGTGTACGGCGGGGAGCCGATAGCCCGGCAGATAAAAGCCCTCGAACAGGGCATGGCTATTGTCGTTGGTACTCCGGGCCGGATAAAAGACCTGATGAACCGCCGAATCCTAGATCTTGGCTATGTTCGTGTAGCCGTTCTCGACGAGGCCGACGAGATGCTCGACATCGGGTTTGCCGATGACATGGAGTTCATCCTGAAACGCACTCCAGGATCGCGCCAGACGGCATTATTCTCGGCGACGATTCCCGGATTTATCCGTGGACTGATTCGCCGCTATTTAAATGAGCCCCGGTGGATTCAACTGGTGTCGGATATCAAGGGGCTTGAAACGGTCGATGAAGTTGACCAGATCTTCTTCGATGTTGCCCGACAGGACAAAGCCGACGGGATAATGGAGATTCTCGACGAGATATCGTCTGATTCTCAGGTGCTGATATTCAGGAAAATGCAGGTAGGCGTCGACCGGCTTTCGAAGGGGCTTTCTGGAGAGGGTTTTCCGGCGAAAGGAATACATGGCGGAATGTCGCAATCGGAACGCAACCGAGTGATGAACGCCTTCCGAGACGGCAGCCTCCGAATGCTCGTTGCCACCAATTTGGCTGCTCGTGGCCTGGACATTCCGACGATTTCACATGTCATCAACTACGACATGCCAGAGAAC
>CAYLWG010000116.1:0-1689 GCA_964387235.1 uncultured Dehalococcoidales bacterium | reverse complement strand
GCACCGCGCGCATGGGCAAACGCGGCACGGCGATCAGCTTCATTGGTGAGTGGGACTTTGACGTGCATGAACAGATTGTCTCCAAAATCGGTGAAGAAAAAATGATCCGGAAAAAATTCTCGTTCTACTAGAGTTTATTCACGGGGAGCAGGAAGGGGTCAGGCGAGAATATCCCTGCCCTCTATTCACTCTGACCGGAGCGGTGGGGTCTGCACTACCAGCGATGAGAAGACGGCCACCGAATCACGTATAGCTCGTAGCCACGGAGAACCACTTGCGGCATTCGGGCAAAAAAATCCCTCAACTTCGGCCCGCCCGGAACGACCATAAAGAACCCCTGTAAACCTGTCGCTAAATCCCGACTTTTCCGCCACGAACGTCCGTACCCGCACCCGTAATGACCTTGGAAATATCCTTTGCGTAGATGATCTCCGTATCGTCTTGTGGCTGGTAATCGAGATACTTTCGGCCAGTTTCGAGCGACCAGAACCTGCGTGTGTTGTCACTGCAACCGTAGGCAATCACAAACGGCACACCATGTTCGTTCCTGATATCTGGAGCCTCAATGGCCTTCGTAAACAATTGCGTAATGTCACGTGGACTTATGTAAGCGCCAAGATTGCGCTTGAAATTCGCAATACCGTTTCCAATTGGACCAGTGCCATCAAGCTCGGCAAGATGGGCATCGACATCGATAGGACGGGTGAAGCCAATTCGTAGCATCACCATCTCTAGCTGGCGGCCAAAAGCCCCGCAAGCATAAGGCCATGCCAGCAATTCGTACGCGGCTTTTGCCCACCCGTAAAAATTGTCTGATACGGGAAAATCTTCGGGGTGGACCATATCTAATTTCCGGTCGTGTACCGGCGAATGCTCGTACCAATCGGCAGCATGGTTTGAACTTGCGACCGCCAATCGACGAACCCGCGCGTCATACGCAGAGCGATAGATGTTGTTCGCCATCTGAATGTTTTCGTGCTCGTTATCGAATCTGTCTATCAGGGGTTTTTCGAAACCGGCCCCTCGCGGCGTGTGTGGCTTGAACGAAAGGTGAATAACTGCATCGACACCCTCGAACAGGTGCTGGTACTTCGAACGGTCCGGATCGATGAAATCCGCAATCTCGACCCCCTCGACCCTGTTTCCGTCGCGGTCCGCGTCAAAAATATCGGCCAAGGTCAAATCGAAATAGTCCCGCATCACCGGAAGCATCAGCGAGGCAATGTAACCGCTCGCACCCGTCATCAACACTTTTCGTTTTGCCATCTCAATCGCCTCCTAACTCTGTTGAACAATATCGGCAGCCGCAGCGCCGAACTCTGGCAACTCCGAATCCCACCCATCGAGAGTGTGATATCCGGCGTTGGGTAGCCTCACCACTGGCGCAATTCCAAGAGCCATCTTCGATCTCTGGATGTTGAAGATATGTGTGTAAAACTCGAACTGTACGTGCCTGAACGTTGCCACAAGATCTATTTCAGTCGATCCGCCGTTTGCTGAATTTTCCAAAATTCCGTCTGGGTGAGCGCCACGCATAAGACCCCACTGTTCTGTGAAAGGCCGATGCACCACCATCGAGCGAGCCTTCTCGACCGTGGTCTCGACCAGCACCCGGCGGGCGATAACAAGCACCTCTTCCATAGCACCCAGAACGTCATTAATATCCCAGAACACTCGATCATCAAGACG
>CAYLWG010000115.1:7804-9106 GCA_964387235.1 uncultured Dehalococcoidales bacterium | reverse complement strand
GCCACGATCAACGCCACACCAAGTACACCGAAAGACACTGCCGTTAGCACCAGTGCCAGGCCCCGGCTCAGATTTCCGAGGTGAGACAGGGCTTCGGCTTGATCCATCTTGACGATCAGTCCAATGCCTGCCGAGTCGATGTAGTCGTACACGCCGAAAACCCTCTCACCCCGATAATCGACAAGGTTTGTTCCAGTGCCAGAACGTCCGGACAGTGCGATAAGTTCGATACGATCAACTGCTGAACCGGTAATCGGCCTGTCTGCCGCGCCGTTCGCGCCAGATCGAAGTGGGGTGATAAAACGGGCATCTCCACTTAAGTCACGCATAACAAGCAGCGTTTCGCCGGTGCTGCCCATGCCCGGATAGGAAGAACCGATCTCACGCAGGCTTTCGCCGTTAATGTGGACAGTCGCGAATCCGATAGTGCTGCCTTCAAAAACGATTTCTTTGGAAAGGCGGAGGTGTGGTGTTTCTGTGTTGCTGCCGACCTGTCTGATGATCGAAACGAATCCGGTTATCGACGGGTCGAATTCCACTTGTCCCACACGCCCCGCTTCTGACGATGCAATGATCTTGCCATCAAGGTTGTGGAGATCGAGATAATCGACATCGATAGAGTGTCCAACTTGATCTCTCAGCTTTTCGTTCAGGAAGTGCAGATCGACTTTAACGCCATCGGCTGATATCTGGCTGACGGCCTGTTGAATCTGGATATCGGCTGTAATGCTTTTGAGGATGTCGAGGTTATGATCAAGGATCGCCTCGACCCTCTCGCGCTGGCTGGTAGCAATACCAACCAGACCATTCAGCACGGTGTCGGAAACGGCGTTCTTTGTGATGAAGAAAGCGACAACACCCATGATCGCCAGCGCAGAAATCGAAACGCCGACGAATGCGAACAAGATTTTCGATCTGATGCTCGAACGTAGTCGAGATGGCGACAGCCATGCGCCGGGGCGGCCCGTGGAGGTGGGCATGACACCAGATCGAAATTGCGGGAGTTGCAGAGGTACGGGATCTGTCGTCCTTTGAGACATTCGATAACCACCTTGGCATGGAGTGAACTTGCCTTAAAACAGCACAAGATTCACTACCTGTTTGAGCAGTCGATTTCACCGACTGCATTGTGATTACCCCCACAACAAGTGGTTAAATTCTGGTCGCTGGCCGCGGAGTCCGAATCGGGGATTTCATTGATCGAGTTGCAGAATTGGCTGTCATCACACTACGATTTCGCGCATGCGTTTTTGCTCCGGGCGTCGTCGGACGACTTGGTCGCGTATGCAGCTCCGCGGGGCA
>CAYLWG010000115.1:0-7704 GCA_964387235.1 uncultured Dehalococcoidales bacterium | reverse complement strand
GCTCCGCGGGGCAGCGTTTTTGCTCCGGGCGTCGTCGGACGACTTGGTCGCGCAGCGCAGGCTCCGCGGGGCAGCGTTTTTGCTCCGGGCGTCGTCGGACGACTTGGTCGCGCAGCGCAGGCTCCGCGGGGCAGCGTTTTTGCTCCGGGCGTCGTCGGACGACTTGGTCGCGTATGCAGCTCCGCGGGGCATGCCAGGGCGTGTAGATGTCGCAGTTACTCATAGTTTAGGCGGCCCGGCGGGGGCTTCCTGGTGTCGCCCCAACTGCGCTCCGCATAACCCGCGGTTGGGTTGCTTACCCTGCTAGGCCATGTACTGGTCTATGCCCTCGGTCACGGGAGCCGGGCCCGAGGGGAACACGGCGGTCTTGGCTCTGTCTGCCCCCACGACCAGAATGTAGCAATCGTCTGGCGAGTCCATTACCGGAATGGTTATCTCCAGCAACTGCTGCTCGGAAAGGTTTTCAAGCCATTTCCAGTGCCCAGATACCCTGGCTTCGCCTTCAAGAGGCATGTACTGGATCATCTTTCCTAGACTGCCACGCGCGTGCTTGTGGATATATTCTTTCGCAGCCTGCTTCGAGAACCCCTGCGAACCCACGGGACGAGCGACATCCGGGGGCATGAGTATCAACCGCTCGACGCCACCTTTTTTGCCCTGAAGGCTGCGGGTTCCAAACACGGAACCGTACGCGAGGTTTTTGAGCAGGCCCTCGGCCGTATGGTTCCCCTGATCCTGAACGTCCAACTCACCATCGGTGATAAACACGCTCACCGTGCTCTCTTCTGGCCGAAACCCCTGGTCAACATGGAAGGGTTCCCACGGGCTGGCGTCTTCGTTCTCAGCGATGCACTGGATGAACTTGCGAGAAGTCCCGATGGTGTCCATGTCCATCTTGTTTGGATACCAGTGGCCGATGTTCCGGAAACATAGAGCGAACGCCCGTCCAATCACCGTATTAACCTGGTTATCACGGCCCGGGCCGAGCGCAGAGCGGGGATTAAACCCCAGCTGCTTCGTGATAGGCCCATTCACAATGAGCAGCGGGGCCTGTGGGCTTGTAGACATCAGCAACGACTTGCCGCCCTGCCCACCGATTTTCGACAGGGCTTTTACCGCTGCAATTACCACGGGCAGGTGTTCTGGCTTTGCCCCCGCCATCACTGCGTTTATCGCTATCTTCTCGACAGTGGCGATACCGAAGCCGGGGGGCATGTCGCACACCGCGTGGTCTGGCTGCAGGTTGGTGCCTTTGAGCATTTCCGTCACTGCCTCGGGTGTTGCAGGGTGCAGAAAAAGTCCATCGCCAAGATCCTCATTGATGAACTCCTGATTCATCTTCAATATCGCGTCGTACCGGTCTGAACCTTCATAACGGCGGGCATTCTCAGTGTCGGTGTCCTGGGTGCGGGCGTCGATTGACGATGTCAGGGTTGCTATCAGATCGTCGATAGCATCTTCGGTTTGCGTCCGGCAGGTTTCCAGATCAAGGTTCCGATAAATATGCGGCACAACGATCCACTGGAGGTCGGGCATACCGAACGCACGCGAACTGGCCACCGCATCGCTGTCGAACCGGCCCGAAACGATGGCAACACCGGGCTTGCCCATCTTCTCGATCACAATCATGTCGTGGATCATCCACGACGCGCAGGTCCCTCAGTCGGCGGTCGCGCCAACTATTACGTCGCACTCCTCTCCGGCCTTTTTCACGATTTCCGGGGGCGTCGGGTAGTTCCCTCCGGTGTAGAAATTCACGCTCACGTTTTCGAAGCGTTCCTGCAGCATTTCCCCTGCCCGTTTCAGGGCGATATCACCGCCGTGCGTGCCGCTCCAGATCAGCCCAACGGTCTTGTTGTCGAGCGTGTCGGGCCGGGTACTGGCGCTGAACGCGTTAATCGTCCCGCGTTGCTGCCCCACCGGGTTTTTGACTTCAAGCAGGTGCATTTTTTTGTTCCTGTTTTATGGGAATAGTGGGGGTCGGTATCTGAAACTACAGGATTGCGGCAGCATAGCATCGTTGGCGTAGTAGCAGCAGAAATAAACCCTCACAGCAGGCTGCGAGGTCACCGATAGGACACCAGATCAGTCGAACGAAATCTCTATGAGTGTTACTTCTGGTGGAACGCCGATTCTTGCCGGAATCACGCCCACCCCGATACCCGCACTGATCACCAGGCTGGTCGTGCCCTGTTCATAGAGACCCCAGAATTGACGGGATACCAGGCGACCGACGTTCAGCAAGCGGCCAGCGAACGGCACGGCGAGTTGTCCGCCATGTGTATGGCCCGCCAGAACAAGATCCACCGAATATTCAGCGGATGCCCCGAATGCTTCGGGATGATGACTCGCAACAATGGTGAAGTTAGCTCTTTCGCCAGATAATTCCGTGCCAAGCACATCTCGTCCAAAGCGTTCCGATTCCTCGTACCACCAGTCGCCAGGACTTTCTATCCCGATAATTTGCACAGTTTTCGTAGGCTCTCCGGTGCCAATTTCTCCATTGAGTACGATTTCAATAAACGCAGAAGTATTCCTCAATAGCGTGGTGGTCGAATCTCGTTCCAACTCGTCTATGAGTCGCTGCGAATCATGGCACTTGATGTCGTGGTTACCCAGAACAGCGAAAACTCCAAGTTTCGCCTCAAGCACCGTAAGCTCGGCGACCAGTTCCTCTGCCAGTGAACCGTCATCGTCAACGTAGTCGCCCAACAGTAGGACGATATCTGGAGTTTCGCGGTTCGAAATTTCGACAGCGCGCCGGATGTGTGAAGCGGTAACAAATTCACCGAGGTGCAGGTCGGATAGAGCAGTTATCCGCAAGTCAGGTCGTCCGCCAGTAGTGCGAGTCGCCTGAATGTCCTGTTTTTGTGAAATCTTGAACCTGCGGATGATAATCCGCGTTCGGCCGATTGAGAACGCGTAAAAGCTCGTAGCTAACGCCAGCCCACCCGCTATCCATAGGAGTACGAGCGGATCCTGGCCTGTCAAACCGGGAGCAAGCCATGCCACAGTTAGTGCGATTAGGCCCGTTCCGGCCCATCCCAGCCCGGTGAACCTGGCGATGAAACCCAGCCACATCAGCCAGTGAATCGAGGTAGACCGCCCGACACGAACCAACTCGCTGACCAATAGCAGTACGGCCAGAGCAATTACTATCTCGAGTCCATCGAATTCGTCCGAGCGATTTCCAGACTGGTCAAACGATAGTGCCAGCATTATTCGAGATTCGACCAGCACTGCCAGCAGCGCTGTCAATTGACCGAACCTCATTATTCGGTACACACCGATTTTCACTACAAACTTCGTCAAATTTCTATCCGGCACTTATCAAGTGGTCATCTAAAGGCCATATGGCGCTATTTGAAAATCTTCACTCCATTGTGAGAAGTCCTGGTGAAGAAATGTACGTGAATCACCCCCATTATTTTGGGAACCAGTTACTTTTTGGCGAGATCAGTCCCGACATCGCCCGTTTAACAGGCACTCTACGAAACCAAAAAAGAGGATCGAATGGCACCTCGAGTAATCATGCTGTGTACCGGAACTCCCGCACCCGATATGGCGCACTGGGGTTCTTCGTTCCTAGTTGGCATCGGTGGCGAATGGCTCATGTTCGACTGCGGTCACGCGGCGAACTACATGCTCCACAAGGCAGGTTTTCAGTCGACACAGGTGGACCGGCTCTTCTTCACCCACCACCACTCAGACCACGATGCCGACTACCCTTCGTTTTTACTCACTCGCTTCGATATGTCGATCGGCAAAGAAAGCGAGCTACAGGTATACGGCCCTACTCTCACCGAACAACTCACCGAAAGACTGCTTGGCGAAGGAACCGGCGCGTACTGGCACGATATCGTGGCCCGCACGAAGCATCCGCTCAGTGTGGCCGCATATGTTGAACGCGGTGGCATCCCGCCAAGAAAGCCACCGAAGATACATGCGCGAGATATCGGGCCGGGGACGGTGGCGACAGGTAAGAACTGGGAGATCACCGCTGCTCGTGTCGAACATGTCCAGCCGTATCTCGATTCACTGGCCTACCGCATCGATTCTGACGAGGGCTCGATAGTTTTTTCCGGTGATACACGACCATGCAAAGCATTGACCGATCTTGCGACGGGTGCCGATTTGCTGGTAATGGAGTGCATTAAGGTTGATGAAGACGTGATACCCGGTTCGCCAAGTTACGAGACCGAGACCGGCACGTTCGGGGCGGCCCAGACTGCGGTCGACGCGGGAGTAAAGCGACTCGCCCTGGTCCATCAGCAGGCGAAGATGGAAGACCCGGTGCGCAAATCACAGGCCATATACGAGGTCAAGAGTCTTTACGACGGCCCGGTAATCTGGGGCGAGCAACTTCTAGAAGTGCCGTGGGACTAAGGGGAACTGGGCATTCCTTGTTGGGGGGGCCAACCCGGCTAAAAACGGTCAAGTCGCAGTAGGCCTATGTCGTGGCGGGTCTCGCCGTCGCTGGCAAGGTCGCCGAGAATCTCGCCAACGACGCTCGCGAACTTGAAGCCGTGACCCGAAAATCCGGCCGCCACAGACACCTGCGGAATATCCGGTAGCACGTCAATGATGAAGTGATCGTCGGGCGTATTGGTGAACATGCAGGTCTTAAGCGTCATCATCGTGCCATTCGCCTTCGGGAAGTACCTTGAAACTGCCTCCCGCAGCACTTCCTCGTCCTCGCGAGTCACGTTCCTCTCGACATGATCGGGGTCTGTCGTCTCTCTCAGGTGGTGGTACTTGCCAATCTTGAATCCGGGAATACCGAATATGGGAAATCCGTAAAACTGGCCCTCATCAAAGAACGCATTGAACACCGGGAATTTATCCGGAGTGAACAGCGAGGGTTCTGTCGGTTGCAGCCACGCCAGCACCTGGCGTTCGGGAATCGCTAACTTTTCGAGCGATGGGATCATCCCCCCTGCCCACGCGCCAGCCGTTATCACCAGCCGTTCGGCACTGTACTCGGCCCGATCTGTGAACACCTGCACTCCGTCGTCAACCGGTTCCCATCCCACCACTTTCTCTCTGGCATGAATTTCGGCACCTCCAGCGATAGACGCGTTCACATATGCCACGATGCTGCGCTCGGAAAGGACAAATCCGCCATCGGCCTGAAACAACCCCATGTGTCCGGGTGGCAATTCGTAGCCGGGGAATCGTTGGTTTACTTGATCGTGAGTCAGTATTTCGTGCGGGATATCGTGGATCAAACAGGATTCCAGTGCGCCCTCGAACACCTCGTGCCCCGCCGGTGAAGTATCGATGCAACCCGTCTTATACAAAAGTTGCTCACCAGCTACCGTCTCGATTTCGTTCCACAACTCGTATGCCCTGCGCAGCAACGGGACGTATGAATGGTGTTCGTAGTAGGCCAACCGAATTATCCGGTTGACTCCATGAGAGGAGCCTTCGGTGTGGGGGATGTCGAACCGTTCCAGTCCGAGAACTTTCTGACCGCGTTTGGCGAGGTCGTAAAGTGCCGAACTGCCCATGGCTCCAACGCCCAACACGATGCAATCGAATCGCTGGCTCAATAATCATCTCCAGAATGCGAACTGAATTTCAAAAACGGCTTTGCGTCTCCAGTGTGAATCCGTGAGAAATTTACACCGTTGGGAAGAAAGGCAACGGCTGGTCGCCGCGTGAAATCAGGGGATAACAGTACAGTTTCGCTTCAACACTCAACCTGTATCTGGTCGGTCAGTAATCGAATTAGCAGACCACTCGCCAGAAAAAAACGCCAGAACCCCAGAACAAAAATGCCATCAGTCGCCCCAAAGAACGACGCCACACCCGACAAACGCCCGAATATCGTTTTGATCATGGCCGACGATATGGGGTGGTCGGACCTCGGGTGTTACGGGTCAGAAATCCGCACGCCCAATCTCGACAAACTCGCGACACAGGGAATCCGTTTCACGCAGATGTACAACTCGGCGCGGTGTTGCCCTTCCCGTGCCGCCCTGCTGACCGGGTTAAACCCGCAACAGGCCGGGGTTGGCTTCATGATTAACGATCTTGGCCTCCCCGGTTACCAGGGTTACCTGAACGACAACTGCGTCACTATCGCTGAGGTCTTAAAGACAGCTGGCTACCGGACGCTGATGGCCGGGAAGTGGCATGTCGGGGGTGAACAGGGGAACCTTCCCCCTGACTGGTACCCCGATATGCCGGGTCACCCGACTCCACGCGGAAGGGGTTTCGACCGGTTTTATGGCATTCTTTCGGGTGGGGGTAGCTACTACAACCCGAACATGCTCATGGACGATTCGACAAGGATTAGCGTTGAGACGACGGACTACCATTTCACGGATGCGATAGCGTCGAAAGCAACACAGTTCGTCGATGATGCGATTCACCGTGACGAGCCGTTTTTTCTGTATATGGCCTTCACCGCGCCCCACTGGCCTCTGCACGCATGGCCCGAGGATATAGAACAGTACCGCGGGAAGTACATGGCCGGCTGGGACGAAACTCGCATGAGCCGTCACGAAACTCAGCGGGGACTCGGAATCGTCGACAACAAGTGGAAACTTTCACCGCGTGACAGCGGTGTCACGGCATGGGAGGAATCTCCCGACAAAGAGTGGCGTGATCTCCAGATGGCCGTGTACGCGGCGCAGGTTGAACAGGTCGATCGCGGGATAGGCCAGTTAATGGACAAAATCAGGGAGTTGGGCGAAGAGGACAACACAGTCGTCGTGTTCATGGCCGACAACGGGGGTTGCGCAGAGTTTTTGGCGGAAGACTCCCCGGCCCCCGACCCGTCTCGTTATAACTACCCAACTGTCGATGGTCGTATCGTTCGCTGCGGAAATTCACCGAATATCGAGCCGGGCGCACCTGATACCTTTGCGAGTGTCGATATCAGCTGGGCGAACGTGAACAATACGCCCTTCAGACTTTTCAAGCACTACACTCACGAGGGCGGGATATCGACACCGTTTATCATCAGCTGGCCTGCCGCATTGGCAGGCGCAGGCGGCAATGCCGGGGCAAAAGCAGGGTCGGTTTTCAACAATCCAGCGCACCTCATAGATATCAACGCGACTCTGCTTGAGATCGCCGGTGCGCACTACCCCACTACTTACAAGGGGAACGACATCAAGCCCCACGAGGGTGAATCGTTCTCGAATGTGTTGAAGGGCCAGCACTGGGAACGAAACAAGCCAATTGCCTGGGAACACGAGGGCAACAGGGCCGTTCGCATGGGCGACTGGAAACTTGTGAGCGAGATCGCTGATCCCGGCAATCCAGAGTCGAAAGCTGTCTGGGAGCTTTACAACATCGTCGATGACCGGACGGAGCTAAATGATCTGATCGGCGGGGAGCACGATCGCGCCACCGCGATGATCCAGTACTACAACGATTGGGCAGCACGCAGTGATGTCGAGGACTGGGCCGACCCTGGATTCACACTCAGGCCAAAGCTAAGTACGATAACTCGCCATAATCACGGCGGCGGGCCGGTTATCGCCGCGCGGCTGGGGCCAAGACGAGAACTTGCGGGGTCATAGGCGGCGGTGATGACAACCGGGGCAGCCATGTCTGCTCCTCGCTCCTTGCGAAAGGAATAGTCATTCAGCAGCAAATGCTTTACCGAAAGCCGTCGCTTCTGGTAGTTTCTGGTAACTTTCCTCCCCATACGATCTTCTCGCCGGATAAAAGCCGACAAACACGCCTGCA
>CAYLWG010000114.1:0-9163 GCA_964387235.1 uncultured Dehalococcoidales bacterium | reverse complement strand
CTGGGTGCTTATGCACCCCTGGTTCGGTAATGCCGATAGCGGTTTGCGCCAGAGATTGCCAACAGAGTCGTCTCAGAGGTCGGGGTTCAAGAAATTTTTAAAAAGTTAGTGTTGGACCGGTCACGCCGACCAACAGGGATTCAATTCTAACCTGCCATAGCCTTTTGCACTATCTCGAAACTTCCTCTCGCTTCTGAGTGAGGAGAGGGCCGGGAAGTTTCTTATGCCGGGGTGAACTTCAGCAGTGTCTGGCCGTTTTCGTGATGCTCGAACACGGGTTTCAGTTTCATGCCAATCTGGAGATTTTCAGGTTTCGGGTCGATACCAACGATGTTCGTTGGCACGATCACGTCTTCGCCAAGCTTCACCAGCGCCGTAATGTACGGCACATCACCAGCGAAACCGGGGTGCGGGGCGACATGGGCGATCGCGAACGTGAACAACTCGGCGGTTCCCGAGGCTTTAACCCACTCGATCTCCCGGTTGCCATCGGCGTCTGACACCGCAATCGATCTCGGGTAAAACTGGAACTTACCTGTCGCAACAGACCGCTGGAGCCAGATTTCTTCGTTCTTCAGGCCTTCCCAGTAGCGATCCGATTCTGGCTGCGGGACGGGTTGAGGCTTTGGTATCCCATTATTGACGTCTGTCATACCTTTATCCTGCCCCCAGTATTACTGTTGCGGTCGATGAAAATAGCCCGCCGGTCCCGTGTGCAAGGGCGAGATCGCATTTATCCAGCTGCCGGTCTCCAGCCTGACCCCTCAACTGACGCGCCGCCTCTACCACAGTGAAGATGCCGTACATACCGGGGTGGGTGTACGAAAGCCCGCCGCCATTCGTATTGAGTGGGAAATCTCCTCCGGGGGCGGTTCGCTGCGATGCAACGAAATCCGGGCCTTCTCCCGGCCCGCAAAAGCCGAGGTTTTCAAGTGTGATAAGCACTGTGTAAGTGAACGAATCGTAGATCATAGCGAGGTCGAGGTCGGAATGCGACACTCCGGCCATTTCGAGTGCTTGCGGGCCGGTGTAGCGGCCAAATGCACGAGTGAGATCGGGCATTTGCGAGATCATCGAGTGGTCGTGTCCCTCGCCCGCACCGAGTATCTTCACGCTGCCGTTTCTGGCGTCGCGAGCACGCTCAGGGGTTGTAATCACTATCGCAGCACCGGCGTCGGTAACAAGGCAGCAGTCGAGCAGGTGGAACGGCCACGCCACCCATCTCGAATTGTGATAATCGTCGAAGCTCGTGGTCTTATCGTAGAAGTAGGCCATCGGGTTGAGATTGGCCCACTTGCGGGTCGAAACGGCAATTTCAGCCATCGCCTGCCGGGTGCGGTCTTCGCCGTATTCGTGCATGTAGCGTCTGGCAGCCATGGCGTAGGAGATCGGCGGACCGATGATGCCGTATGGAGATTCATACTGCGCCGCAGGTGCGCCGGGGTTGCGGGGAATGGGGGCACGGTCGGAGCGACCCGACTGGCCGTGGGTGATAAGCGCGACTTCGCAGTAACCGGCTGCAATCGCAGCGAGTGCGTGGGCGACGTGAATGACGAACGATGAGCCGCCAACCGATGTGCTATCGGTGTACCGGGGGTGTATGCCCAGATACTCGGCGACGTCGAGTGTTGACCAGCCGGCGGTGAACAGAGCATCGACGTCGGAGAGTTGCAGCCCGGCATCGTCGAGGGCGTTGATCGCAGCTTCGGAGTGGTGGGCGAGCGGGGATTTTTCCGGGACTTTGCCGAGCTTGTTAGATTCGCCAACGCCAACTATGTGGGCCTTGCCGGAAAGGTTTTTTAGTTTCTGAATGTTTGGCATTTTTGTATTTTTTATATCTTTTCAGGCGATTGGATCCAGTTAGTTACCAGTAGTTAACGGCCGATGTGACATTTGTAAACACTATTGCATGGGAGAATATGGGGTTGGGATAAGGACTTGGTTGCGGACGTTTTTCACGATAAGCCCATCGCGGTGGGAATCTTCGACAACTTTCGCCCATTCAGGGTCGTTGCGGAAACTTTCCCATGCTTCCATCCGCTGGTTAGCGTCTTCGAAGGCAACCATGTAGGTAAGTTCATGATTGCTTTCACCGACATCTGTAACCCAGTATCCGATGTTTTTTATGCCGTGCTTTTCAAACAATTTCATTGTGTGGTTGGCGAACCGGGCGTTGATGTTTGGCAGCCGACCCGGCAGGCATTCGTAAACTCGTAGTTCGTATAGCATCAGATTTTCTTTCCCTCTGGCAGTGTCATGCCAGAACAATAAGTGTTCAAAAACTTCTGGCCTGATGAGATTCAGGCCTGATGAGATTCTGGATAGTCAGAGCCGAATCGTCAACCGATTGCGCTACTGGCGGCTGCGACCATTCTCCCGAGTGATTGGCGCCCGAGTGTTTGGTCGTTGGGGGTGTGGTTCGGCATGTTCCCGTTCACATTCACAGCCGTGAGGGCCACGCAGCCACGATCCAACACTTCAAGGTCGGTTCCTGGCATTAACCGAGAGCCATCCCAACTGACTGCTATGCGGGACATGATTTCGTAGCCGCCATCTTTGTGTTTTTCGATTTTCATGTCAAGTAGCGATGGAGCGGGGCGGCATTCTTCAGCTCCGGTGATCCCTCCCGTGCGAATCGTCGGAAAGTTGATGTTAAACAGGGCAGCCGGTGGTGTTTCTGCGCTTATCAGTTCTCTCGTGATTGCGGTCGTAATTCTACCGATTAGAGGATCGTCAACTTCTTCCAGTAATGCCGACGAAAAGGCTGCTGATTTCACGCCGTTTAAGCAGGCGATTGTCGCTGCACCAAGTGTTCCCGAGATGAGGTAGTGGCCGCTTGTGTTATTGCCAGGGTTGATTCCCGAGACCACGGCATCGACCTGATTCCCGAGAACCTGCCTGATGCCGATCACCGCCGAATCGCCGGGAGTGCCTTCGACTGCGTAGCACGGCACTCCCTGCACCTGGCTTTCAACTTCGTTGACCTGTATCGATTTTCTAAAAGACAGTGCAGCGCCAGTGCCTGATTGGTTTGATGCTGGAGCGACGACTGTCACGTTGCCCAGTTGTTTCACGGCGCGAACCAGTGCCCATATTCCGGGGTTGCCTACGCCATCATCGTTGGTCACAAGGATATTCATGCGACCAAGCGTAGCGGTAGCCCACGCGGGTCGTGCGGGCGGGTGAGATGCAAGTTTGGGAATGCGTCACGTGCGCGTCCCTCCGGATCCCTCGACTCCGAGGCTGTCTCATAAGTTTCGACCGGTGTGGTCAATTCCTTCTACTCGGGGAGAAGGTCAGGTATGTACTGAGCTTGTCAAAGGGTTGAGGGGATGTTTTCGAGCGGGGTGTAGATGCTTTCGAACGGTGTTTCCTAAAGAGCGGCTTTCCCCTCACCCCAACGTTCATCTTTGGCTCCCAAAGGAGAGGGGGTTATGAGACAGGCTCCTCCGCTCGGGACGCGTTGTGGTGCGCTAGAGCAGGTCTGGAGTTGTTGTTAACGCCGTTTTAGCCCAGCACCACGTTGTCGATTAGTCTTGTTTTGCTACCTGTATTGTCCTGCCCGATATTGACCGCTACCAGCGCACGGGAGGGTTTTGTTGCGTGATCGACTTCCCGGAAGGTATCGAAATCGGCAATCGAGACGTAATCGGTGGTGGCAAGTGGTTCGCGATCCAGCGCCGTGGTCATCGCTTTGCGGAGTACCTCGCCACTGCGTTCGCCAGCATCCCAGCACAGCTTCACAGCAACCAGCGATCTGTGTAGCACCGTTGCGGCTTCCCGCTCTGGCGGTGAGAGGCGCACGTTTCGACTACTGATTGCCAGTCCGTCGGCTTCTCGAACAATCGGAATGGGGATGATCTTGATGCCGAAACCAAGCGATTCGTTCAGGTGCTGGATAATTCGCAGTTGCTGGGCGTCTTTCTCCCCAAACGTGGCAATGGTGGGAGTGATGATCGAGAAGAGTCGTGCGACAACCGTGGCGACCCCGGCAAAATGACCGGGCCGGTGCGCACCCTCCAGCACTTCGGCAACAGGCCCGGGGTCGATCTGCGCAGCCTCTGTACTGGCTGGCGGGTACATTTCATCGACCGACGGCGCAAAGACGATATCTGCTCCATGTTTTTCAAATTCGGCGAGATCTGCGGCTTCGTTGGCAGGGTAAGTCGAAAGGTCTTCTTTCGATCCAAACTGGGTCGGATTCAGGAATAGCGAACCGATCACGACATCACAGAGCGGTCTTACGGTATCTATGTGAGTGGTATGCCCGGCATGGATACCGCCAAGCGTCGCGACCAGCGCGACCGACCCTGAAATATCGCGCCGGACTTCCCGCATTTTGGCGGTTGTGCGAATTACACGCACCGATTAGTTGTCCGAAATCGCGGGGTTTTCGACCTCTGAAGGGGCCGGGGAGCTAACACGATTTTCGTCCGAGAAAAACGACTGGGCATCGGTCGGGAAGGTCCGTTCACGAACATCCTCGCTGTATCGGATGAGTGCGTCCCTGATGATCGGTGCGAGTTCGGCATATTTTCCCGAGTGGCGCGGCCTGAAGTCGGGGTCCAGTCCCAGCATGTCGTGAAACACCTGTACCTGGCCGTCGCAGTAGATTCCGGCTCCGATTCCGATGGTTGGAATCTCGAGTGTCTCGGTGATTTTCTTCGCAAGTTCCACTGGAATGAGTTCGAGAACAATTGCGAACGCACCGGCTTCCTGCAACGCAAGCGCATCTTCTAGCACCCCGTTGGCGGCAGTTTCGGTTTTGCCCTGTACCCGGTAACCGCCAAGCTGGTTGACATGCTGTGGGGTGAGGCCGATATGCCCCATGACAGCAACGCCCGCATCGACAAGACGCCTGACGATTGGCGCAACGGCCCTACCGCCTTCCAGCTTGACTGCCTGCGCTGCGCCTTCCTGTATCAGGCGTGCAGCGTTTCTCAGCGCAGTTTCGGCATCGATCTGGTAGCTGAGGAAAGGCATATCAGCAACGATGAGCGGTTTCGTGGTGCCCCGCACGACAGCTGCGCACGCGTTGACGATATCGTCGACGGTTACAGGAATCGTGGAGTCGTATCCAAGAACAACGTGGCCCATGCTGTCGCCAACAAGGATCATTGGAATCCCTGACGAATCGACGATGCGGGCCGCCGTGTAGTCGTATGCCGTCACCATTGGGATCGGCTCGCCACGGCGCTTCATCTGCTGAATCTTATGAGTAGTGATTCGGCGTACTGCCATCGTGTACCTCCGCCCCGGTCAGCTGCTACTTGCTAGCCGCCAGGCCTTAGTTCACTTGCGTCAGGTCATTATCGCCCATTTTCGGGCTTTCTGTACTGGTGCAAGAAGGCCCGAGGCAAAATTTACTGCCGATTATCTGGTGAAAGCAGCGATTTGATGGTTTCGAAGTCATCATCGCTCAGTCCGCCTTGCTCTCGCGCAATGTGCAGAGATGCGAGCGCTATGGCAGCGTATGCCCTGCCCGTTTTCGGCGAATTCTGTTCACTGGCGTGAAGATGAGATTTGACCGTTTCGACATCGCCGCGAACGAATGGCCCCGTGATAGCCAGCGGAAGGCCGCGTTCGTCGAGCGAGTCCACGGTGGAGCGAATCAGTGGGATCAGTCGTTTCAGCGCCTCGTCGCGTTCAATGCCCAGAGGTTCCCACATTTCTGCGGCAATCCCGATAAGACCAGCTACCAGTCCACAGGCCATCACGGCTGAGGCATGATAGGCAGAGCGTTGCCAGGATTCGATTTCTACCGATGACCCGCCGAGGTCGAAGGCGAGGGTTTTGAGCCAGCGCGAAAGATCTGGGTTATCGGCTTCAATCGCAAACGAGATGCCACTAAATCGATCTGAAGATTCTGGCGACGGGAACGTCTGGAGCGGGTGAAACCCTCCTGTACTCGCGAATTTTGCGTGGGCGGTGTCGAGTGCCGAAACCGGCAGCACGCCGGCACAGTGGAGTACGGCCTGATCGTTGCGCCATTTTATTCCTGCACAGATCTCCTCGATTGCCGAATCGGAACCGGTGATAAAGACGACGGTTGCGAGGTCCACTGCGGTCTGGGTTTTCTCTGTAATTACCGGGCCAGATATCTGCCCTGTGAGATTTATGCTCAACCACTCTCGGTGGTCGACTCGACGGCTCGATATCGCAACAACGTTGTACCCGGCCTTGCCCATCGCTCCGGCAAGGCTCGAACCGAGCCGACCTGCGGCGATTACTGCAACAGGTGTCTGTCTGTTCAGTTCAGGCAGAATGTTCGTTTTCGGCACTTCAGTCCGCTCGTTTCCAGGCTGCCCTTGCGTCGGCCGCCGATTTAACACCGCCAAGGGTCTCTGCAGAGTCGATGGCGTTTAGTATCGCCCCTCCAAAGGCTTTGAGAGCGGCAGCATGAAGGACATCGCCGGGAACTGAATCAGGATAAGTGCCGGTCGATAGGCCAAACACGGTGTCGCCATCGTTGGCGGTGTGAGAAGGGCGAACCGCAAGTGCTATTGCGTCTTGCCCGGCGATTGCCAGCCTTGTGGCCCCGATCTTGTCCAGCGGGGCATCGGTTGCAACAATTCCTATCGTGGTGTTCCGGAAGAAACCCCGCTCTTTTGGTGGAGACTGGATCATAAGGTCGATTGAGTCGGCAAACCCGTCTTCTCTCTGGGGGCCAGCAACGATCTCGCCTGATTCGAAATCGACTATTCCACCAATGGCGTTCACGACCACCAGCGCGGCAACTGTCGCGCCATTCCCTGTCCTCCCGGCGGCGGGAATGCGTACAGAAGCTGTTCCAACACCGCCCTTGATCGACGATTCAGCACCGAGAAGCTTTGCGACGGTCGACCCTGTGCCTGCCCCGGCGTTGCCTGATGCGAATTCTCTGGACGCACTGGCTGCCGCTGCGTAGCCATCGTCTGCAGTCGGACGAACTCTGCCATTGATGAACCCGAGATCGAAAACTACTGCAGCTGGGACGAGCGGTATTCGCATTCGCCCGAACTTCACCCCGACTCCTTTTTCTTCGAGATACCTGACAACTCCGCCGGGGGCATCGAGACCGAACGCACTGCCGCCAGTCAGCACGATGCCGTTGATCCACAGGGCGCTGGCGAGCGGGTCGAGCAGGGCGGTTTCGCGACTGCCCGGTGCAGCACCCCGAATTTCCATTCCTGCGATTGCCGGGTTTTCACAGAGAATTACCGTGCAGCCTGTGCCGTTAACGAGGTCGGTGTGGTGACCCACGGTGATACCGAGGATGTCTGTGATTTTTCCCGAATAGTTCATCAGGTTCGAATTTTATGTCCTGGTATGGGTGTTTTCTGTTCCGTAGTCCAGATAGAACACGGGGGCAGCACTGAGAGCATATCGTTCTGTGTCGCCCTGCGGGTTTCGCAAATCTGTGGTTGCCAGAAATATATATGTCACTCATACCACGGCGGTCGGGCGATTTCCAGAGGGCAAGTCGGGCAGGTTCTGGTCACAAAATGGCGGTGAGTTGCGGGTTTGTCGTTCGCCAGTTGTCACCAGTTATCGCCAGATATCGACCGCACTGGCACTAAACCTGGCACAGCAGTTTTAGATTGATCGCAGGTTTAACATACGCCGAGTTATCGGGCGTACACAGGCCCGATAACTCGGCGTATACTGGGTCGAATTTACCTGCGCCGAAATTCGTAATTACCTCCGGACACCGTACTGCCGGAAGGATGAATTTCAAGTAGGAATCAGTAGATTCGGCTTGTAACCGATGTGAGGAGTTCAGAGGGTGCCACGTAACTTCAAGGAACTACAGCCCGCATACGGATTTGATGATGTAGCCATTGCCCCCGGCGATGTCACAATTAACCCGGAAATGGCGGACCTGACGACGAATTTCGACGGGATAAAGCTGGAAGTCCCGTTTCTGGCTTCTGCAATGGACTCGATCGTCGATCCGAAATTCGCCATCGAAATGAGCAATGCCGGTGGTATTGCGGTTATGAATATGGACGGGCTGCACACCCGTTACGAAGACACTACCTCTGTATACGAAGAGATTGCCGCTGCACCGCGAGAAGAGGCGACGGCAATTATGCAGCGAATCTACGCCGAGCCACAGAAGCCCGAATTGATCGCAACGCGTGTCGAAGAGGTGAAAAAGGGTGGCGGAACGTGCGCCGTTTCCTTTGTGCCGCAGAACGCCAAGCGAATGGCCCCGCTGGCGGTCGAAGCTGGTGCCGATATGATCGTAATCCAGGCTACGGTGGTTACCGCACGGCATTCATCTAAAAGCCTCAAAGGTCTTGTGTTTTCTGATCTGATCAAAGATATCGACGTTCCAATTCTGGTTGGGAACACGGTGTCGTACGAGGTAACGAAGGAACTGATGCAACAGGGTATTCACGGCGTTCTCGTTGGCGTTGGGCCCGGCTCGGTGTGTACAAGTCGAGAGGTCCTGGGAATCGGTATTCCGCAGGTCAGCGCGACTATCGAATGTGCAGCCGCCCGTGACGATTTCTTCAAGGAGACCGGCAAATACATCCCGATCATCACCGATGGCGGTATTCGTACCGGGGGCGATGTCTGCAAGTCGTTTGCCGCCGGAGCCAACGCTGTGATGATCGGCAGCCCGCTGGCCAAGTGCGAAGAGGCACCGGCCCACGGGTATCACTGGGGCATGGCTACCTGGCACAACTCGCTTCCACGGGGCACGCGTATCAAGATGGGGACCGAGTACAGTCTGCACCAGCTGCTGTACGGCCCGTCGTCGCGTACCGACGGCACGCTCAACCTCGTCGGTGCCCTGCAAATTTGCATGGGTTACGTGGGGGCCGAGAACCTGAGAGAAATGAACAAGGCCCGAATGGTTTATGCCCCGGCCATCAAGACGGAGGGCAAGATTTACCAAAGAGCGGGGCTGGGTTCCTAGGTGCCGTTGGGGCGTTAGTCGCCGGGCGCACCGCGGCCGCACTTGGGCGACGCGCAAGCTCCGCGGGGCAGGCGTTAGTCGCCGGGCGTGCCGAGGCCGCACTTGGGCGACGCGCAAGCTCCACGGGGCAGGCGTTAGTCGCCGGGCGCACCGAGGCCGTGCTTGGGCGACGCGCGAGCTCCGCGGCCTGTTAACATCGCCTACACTCAAAGCTCTGGCGTGCCCCGCGGAGCTGCATACGCGACCAAGTCGTTC
>CAYLWG010000113.1:2495-9172 GCA_964387235.1 uncultured Dehalococcoidales bacterium | reverse complement strand
TTAAGTTAAGCGTACCGCCGCAAGAACCGAAATACGCTGCTAATTTCGTCGTTTCCCAGAGTCGGCCTCGTCGTTTTCGGCATCAGCGTTCTCATCGCCATTTTCCTCGTCGATGAACTTGATCTCGGCATCGACAGTCTTACCCGGCGACTCACCGGGTTGCTGGCCCCCTTTGGCCTGTAAATCTCGCAGCTTCTTGCCAATTGTCAGGTCCGCAACAACTTCGGCAGGGGAGGCGGCAATGAAGAGGAAGAACAGGAAACCGACCACGATCAGGTCGTCGAACTGGCCGAGTATCGGGATGCGGTCGCCGATGATGTCATACGGTGAAACAAGGTAGATAAGGGCCAGCAGCGGGATGATCTTTGTGAACACCGAAACTCGCCTGTCGATGAACAGCCTCCACACCAACTTGAGGAATGGGAAAATCACCCGGCGTATCGCCAACAGCTTGAACATGTTAGAAAGTGTATCTGCGGATTGCTCTATCGAACCGTAATACCGGCAATTCACTGATACGTTTGATTTCTCATCAGGGATCATTCGGGGTCATATGAGGTCATCTGGGATCAGTTGAAAGTAAACGCATGATCAGGGTTTTGCACGGCGAAGACGAATACGCCCGGTCGGAAGCACTGGACAGGATTCGCGCGACCGCTGGCCCACCCGAAGTCCGTGAACCAAATACCACGGTGTTCGAAGGCCGTGCCATCAAGCTCAACGATGTGATTGGTGCCGCACTTATCCACCCGTTCATGGCCGACCGCCGTGTGGTGATCGTTCACGGTGTGCTGACCAGAATGCAGAAAAAAGACAAGTCTCTCGGGGATGCGTGGCGAAAGCTTTCGGAAGCCCTAAGCGGACTACCTGCAACGACCGATCTCGTATTTGTCGAAAACGTGGCCCTCCGTGACAATGGCCTCGCCCTGAAATCGGTTGGCCCTAGCGCAAGTATTCAAGAATTTCGCCGTAAACAGCGGGGCGAGCTTGAAATGTGGATACGCGACAGGTTCGCAAAGCACGGTGGTTCAGCCGGGAGAGACGCCATCGCACGAATTGGCTGGCTTGCCGGTTCGGACACCCGGTTGCTCGATCAGGAAATAAAGAAACTGTCGCTGTTCGCAGGAGATCGGGAAGTTACGAAGGCTGATGTTGACCTGATGATTCCAGAAGCCAGGGAAACCAGCATATTCGCCGCTGTCGATGCAGTGCTGGAACGACGGCCAGCCGTCGCCATGAAGCTGTTGTACTCACTTCTCGCCGGAGGTTCCAGCGTTCAATATATTCTGACCATGCTTGCGAGGCAGGTACGGCTGCTCATTCTCACCATCGAACTTCGTCAGCAGGGTGTACCGCAGGAAGAACTGGGAAAAAGAATCGGCCTGACAAACCGGTTCGCACTCGATAAAACGGTACGACAATCGGCCTCTTTCGATGGCGGGCATCTGGCTAATATTCACCGTCGCCTGCTGGCCGCCGACCTGGCGATAAAGCAGGGCGAAATGGACGAACGACTGGCTGTAGAAATCCTTGTTGGCGAACTCTCGGCAGCCTGATGGGCTACGGGGGAGTTTTCTACTGGAAACCCCAGCCGGAAGTTTCGACGTACCAGTGTTCGCAAGAGGTGTGCCAGAGTTTTCGCAAAACGTGTTCTGATTCTGGCACAGAGAAAGCCCGAAATTGGGGATAATTATCAGGATGCTGATTTACCGTCGAACATACATGGCCGTACTGGGCTTAGTGGTACTGCTGTTGGTAGCGTGCACAGGCGCGGAAACAGCAGCGACGCCAACGCCGGATTCTGGCGAGATAACCCCGACCGAAACGTTGGAGCCACCGATCTCTGAAAAATCGGAGCCATCACCGGTTCCAGATTCAGAGGCCGAATCGACCGCTTCGAATGGAGATAATTCACCCCCCATTTCCACCTCGACTCCGGAGCCGGAAGAAACGCCGGTTTCCGAAACCGAGAGTATTGGCTTTTACATCGGTGGGTTCAACTCGATTGCACGCGGCGAATATATTGATGCCGAACGCACGTTTACTACCGTCATCGAACTGGAGCCGGGGTTCGCCCGCGGCTGGGACGGACGCGGACAGGCGCTGATGCTTCAGGGCAAGCTCGAAGAGGCCATGCTCGACTTTGACCATGCAATCAGCCTTAAGCCCAATCTAACCGAGGCTTATACGAACCGGGCGCTGACACGTCTGGCGCTCGACGATATCGATGGCGCTTCACGAGACGCAAAACGTGCCGTTGAACTGGATGACGAGGCGGTAGGCGCACACCTCGTTCTGGGCAGGGTTTACGCACGTAAAGGGGATCCGGACAGGGCGCTTGAGTGGTTTGACCTGGCTATTGCGACCAATTCAAACGATGGTGCAACGTGGTGGTGGCGCGGTCGCTTTTACAGGGATGTTCTGGGCGAAGGGAACCTTGCGCTCGACGATTTCAACATGGCGATAGAACTGGCCCCGACACAGGCGGCTCTTTATGTCGACAGGGCGTTGCTGTACATCCAGGCAAACTCTGCACCCGAGTTGGCCCGCGCCGATCTTGAGGAGGCGATCTCGCTGTCGCAGGATCCCAAGTTGCCAACGATTCTCGAACGAGTCGAAAATCTCCTCAAAATCCTGGACGACCGCGAGCAGAGTTAGCGTTAGCTACCGGGTACACGACGCGTGCGACTAACTGGAAGCATCATCCAAACCTCTGACCTCGGTCTCGGGCTTGAAAACCGCCCAGGCAAACCAGAAGTGACTGGCGCTAATCACAGGTGCCAGCTGAGTCCCTTCCAGTTCCCCGCTTGTAGCGATTCCAACGAGGTTCCAGACCGAACCGGTTTCGGCGTCGATGATCCCTGAATCGGTAAGTTCGAAAGTTAGCGTCCTGTCTCCGACCGTCCTGGAATACACGGTGGCCGAACCCGATGTCTGCTGCTCACCGGAACTGCTCCCGAATGCCGATAGTGTTCCATTATCGAAGAACGCGACGATGTCGGTATCACCAATCGAGTCGTTTAGCACCGGGTTGTCAGCAAGGTACGAGAACGGGTAGGCGATTGGTGTTTCACTATCGATGGTCAGGACTCGCGATGTAGCGACAAGCCTGCGATCGACAATTCCACTGAATAAAAATGGCTGGTTATCGACATCGTCGTAACCTGCATACGGCGGGCTATCGTACGGGCGCAACAATTGACCAACTCCGTTGCGTATGCGTTCCAACAACTTGCCATCGGGATAGGCGTCGACAAACGTCTCCCACGCGATGATCGAGGAAGGAACAAACGTAAGCACTGCATCGGTGCCTGCAAAATCGCCAACCAGGGCCTCGCCGGTGAACTGTTGCCACCATGAGTGTGTCTGACGATCCCACATCACGAGGTCCGAATTCCTCAGCATCCCTGAAGTCCCGAACGTTAGTTCCTGGCCGTCGACAATCCGCTCAAAGGTTAATCCGGCGTTACACAACGGGCAAAAAGTGACAGTAACCGGCGTTCCACCAACGGTGTCATTCACAATTTCGTGCCACATCAACATCGCCAACGGGTAGGCCTTCGCTTCGCCATTGACAACGACGGAGATCACCGGCTCTCGGGGCTTCATGTATTCGGGCGCATCTGCGACTGGGACGAATACAGGGTTATCGATCGGGATGATGCGGTCTCGTGGCAGGAGCGTTTCAAATGCCAGAAGACCGACTTTACGGAAAGAGAAATTCGTTTCCCACTGCCAGATCGATTTTAGTCGCACGGCCCGGGAACGCTCGGCATCGTCTTCGATATTCCACTCAGAGCCCGGTGCAGGCCCAGAAGTTGACGTTGGGTCGGAAGCAGCCTGTGCCGCGTCGTCCTGGTCGTCCGCGGCCGCTGTCGGTTCCACGGGATCGGGGTCAGAAGGCGTTGAAGTGGCCGGTGGAGTCGTCGGTGTTGGATTCGGTTCGGTCACCTGTGTGGGGGCAGCACCGGCTGGTACAGCGGCACTACCAGAAGAGCCATCACCCGCTGCCGCAGGGGGCGTATCGGTGTCGGCGGTACCGCATGCCACCAATAGCAGGGCCACACCGGTAATTAAGAAAACACTGAACCGTCGACTTATGTGACTACTTATAGTCAGGCCGACTTGAGAAACCCGAGGCATATACAGCTAACCATTCCACCGTGCAGATAATGAGCGACCTGAAACATATTTTCAGTCTACTGAGTATCTGATGCAGATCAGGCCACGAGGGCGCGGCAGAAAGCCAAACGCACGCTGCCAGCGAACGCTAATCGAACGTCAACATCCGAGTCGGGTTGTCGACGAGGATCAGCCGTGCAACTTCCTCGCTCATGCCTCGGGCCCGCATCCGTGGCACTACACGAGAGAGAATGTGATCTAAACCGTGACCACCGTAAGTCTTCAGCCGGTGCTTTGAACAGATATCGTGCGCCAGCAAAATATTGCCCTGTTTGCCTTCCGAAATGACGTGTTCGACCATCTCGATACGCTCGTGGTCCGACGGCATGTGCGAATCTGGTGCAAGCGGGTAGAACGACGACTCGTGACCGAACAGGTCGAAATTCAGGTAAACACCGGTCGCAATCAATTCGTTCAGAATTCCGCGATCGTAAACAGTTCGCTCGATATGGCCCATTACCGTGCGTTTCAGGTTGCCACCCCATTTTTCGACGGCGTTCAGCAATTCGATTGGCGCACGTTCGTTGCGGCCGGGGTGAATCAGCAATGGCGCACCGGTCTCTCGCTGGGCGATCACCGCGGCCTCAAGTGCCTTCTTTTCGGAATCATGCCACGGCCACGAACAGCCGATCTCCCCGATGATCCCTGACCTGACGCCGGTATCTCCAACACCAATGTCTACATCGTGAATGATCTGACCCGCAAGCTGTTCAACTGTAAGTTCGGCAACTTCTGGGGCATGTGTTGCGTGGACGTAGTTACCTGCGCCCATAACTATGTTCAGGCCGGTTGCTCTCGAAATTCTAAACAGGGCCAGCGGATCGCGTGCAAGGCCAACCGATGTCACGTCAACGATGGTGTTCCCGCCGGCATTGAAATACTGCTGCGCTTCCCATGTGGAAACTTCTTCGTCGAGCAACCTCAGGTTGTCGCGGTTGCTGGTCCAGTTGTAGCGGACCCACCCCAGGTTATCGAGCGAAACATCTTCGTCCATCAACAGCCGTTGTGAAGCTTCCTGTGGCTCGGTGAACACCACGCTGAAATCGATCAGCAGGTGTTCGTGCGTTGTCGTAACCCCGACTTTCGCGGGTTCGATAGGACCCTGCACGGTGAGGACTTTTCGGGCGGCGCGGTGCTTTGGAACTGGATGTGAAGGAGAGGTCAATTAATCAAACCCTGATGTTTGTTTTATAGCGTTTGCTCTGTAGCGTTTGCTCTGGGAATTCAGCAATCGCCTGTTCAACAGATATCGTGATCGACGATAGAACGATTGATCGGCAATCGAGTCTATATTAGTTGGCAGGTTCGGCACGGCTTATCACGCATCACGCCATGTAACTTTCGGGTTCCAGCCGAGCAACCGCTTTGCCTTGTCAACCGAAATCGCAGTAGCGTTGCCCGGCATGGCCGATCGAATCTCAGCTTCCGGGTAGACCTTCTTTATTAGCTCCTCAGTAGGCTCATCGGCAGAAGTATCCTCACCATTAATAAAGAACGCCTCATGTCCACCAAAATCGGCCTCTATCGCCAGCACACAGGCCCGAGCCGCCTCGGTAATATCTGTCCAGCCCCAGAAGTGCATTGCGTTGGTATCAAACGCACCCTTCCTCGCTGGCAAGGCGTTCATTGCAGCCTGCAGTTCCCTGTCCATAAGGCCATGAAAACGCATGCTTGCGATCTGCACATTTCCTGGCCTGCGCCGCACAAACGTATCGGCCATTTGCTCGCCAAGCCATTTACTTAACGAATACGAATCCTCGTTTAACGTCGGGTGATCCTCGTCCATCGGGAAGTAGGGTCGGGGCGTAATTCCCTTCGAGAACACCGCACCGACCGCGTTCACCGAAGATGCCAGTACGACCTTCTCGATACCCAGCATTTCGGCGGCTTCAAGTACGTTCCAGTTCGATGTCATGTTGACCCGAAAAACTTCGTGTTCAGGGGCCATACGCGGGTTCGGAATTGCCGCCATGTGAATTACGGCGTCGCAGCCTTTCATGGCCGATATCACCTGGCCGTAATCGGTTACATCAACAGTCTTGAACGTATAGCCAACTACCCGGCCCTGATAAGTGCCAGCGGGCGAATTCTGATCTACCCCAACTATGTCGTAGCCGTGTTCAATCAGGTCGGCGATGATGTGCTGACCTGCGCGACCTGAAGATCCGGTAACAAAAACTGTAGTCATGGTTGTTGGGTTATTTTCTTTAAAGTGTGTCTATAAGGTGGGTAAGAGGTGGCATTGGTAACTCCCTCTCCTCTGGGAGAGGGTTGGGGTGAGGGGAAGTTCGCTTACAGGAAGCAACCGCTCGAAAGCTTCTACCCCACTGCGTCAGGTTTCCCCTCAACCTAACGTTTTTTTGACTCTCTGAGAGGAGGAACATAACTGTACCGCAGCCTCTCCTCTGGGTTGTCCTCTGGGCTGTTCCAAGTAGCTGTCGAGAGAACATCTGTCCAACAGCAATATGTGGCTAAAAAGTTGGTTCCATGTTTAC
>CAYLWG010000113.1:0-2479 GCA_964387235.1 uncultured Dehalococcoidales bacterium | reverse complement strand
GAACCCGATAGGCCCGCGGTCGTCGGCGTACCAAAGGCGGTTGTTCCTGATAGTCATGCCATGCACCTGCACCGGGTCGCTCACCCTGAAAGCGTCGTAGCAGCGCCCATCCTCAAGGCGGTGTCGGCTCACCACTCCAAATGCAGTATCGGCAATCCAAATGTGGCCTTCTTCTTCGGCCCATGCCAGGCCATGCACCCTGAAACCGGGGGCCTTCATGCGGTGAACTTCCTGCCAGTTAGAAGTATCGATGACATGCACGAACTGCGAAGGCGGTGATGCTACGTAAAGCTTGCCATCTTTCCATTCGAGCCCATGATCGCCGGTCGGTTCAGATTTTCGACCGGTCCCGGCATCAATATGCTCGCGAGTAGCGTTCATGCCAGCACCGGGTGATGGGTACTTTTCGACCGTTTTTCCGGTTTCGATATCGAGTTGGAAAATCTCGCAGCTATAGGTTGATGCTGTCCACAGATACCCACCGCCCAGCGTAATTCCGCTCGCATGCTCGGTCTCTGTCGGCACATCGTGTAGCACCTCACCGGAATCCCAATCGACTTTGTAAACGCGGTTATTGGTCTGGTCGATAATCCACAGCCCATCATCGGCTGCCTGCAACCCGTTGGGCTTTGGGCCGGGGGCATTGAACTGAAAAATGGTATCGGCAGTTTTGTGGGAGATGGGCATATTCGTTTACTCGGTTTCTGCGATCAAGGGACGGCTAACCGCGTGTGGCAGTCGGGGTGATAGCGGGGCGGTTAGCGTTTAGATTTTTAACTTGCCGGCGGTAGTGTAGCGCGCCTGTGATTCGCTCGCAGGTCAGTCATTTACAAATCGCTCGCGACCATCGTTGTCTGTGGGTCTTTCAGGAACGAATCTAGCAGTTCCGTTCCGGCCCCGATGCCGTCGGGCGCGTAGACATACCCGTTCTCGATTTTCGGCAATTCTGTAACGATGTCCTTGTACCACGTAGCGTTGTAAGCCCGGACCGTTTCCTGAATCAGGGCATTCGGTGCATTCAGCGAAAGGTGAACGCTGAACATGAGGGTCACCGGGCCTACACAATCGTGGGGAGCGATTGGCATCTGGTAGGCATGGGCCATGCTGGCGATTCGCTTCGCCTCAGATATCCCGCCGACCCACGAAATATCGAACATGCAGATCGTCATCGCCTGCTTTTCGAACATCTCCCGGAAGGCCCAGCGAGAAGCCACCTGTTCGCTCGCAGTGGTCGCAATGTGAGTTGACTGGCGGAACTGCGCCAGCGTATCGATATTGTCCATCGGCACCGGGTCCTCGAACCAGAACGGGTTAGTCGGCTCGACCGATTTCGCAATGCGCTTGGCCGATGACAGGTTCCACAGGGCGTGCATCTCAACCATCACGTCCATCTTGTTGCCGACTTTTTCGCGAATCTTCCTGAACGGCTCGGTGCCTTCATCCAATTGAGCCGCCGAAATGAACTGGCCGTTCGTTTCGTTCGAGTATTCGTCGAACGGCCAGATTTTCATTGCCGTGATCCCCTGCGATAGCAGATCATCGGCCAGCTCACCGGCATCGGTCATAAACGCGTGGTAATCCTCAAAAGGCTGCTCGGGGCGATAATCTATCTCACCAGCCTTCCATCCGCCTTTTTTCTTCACCCCGTACGAATAACCGGCGCAGGTGTTGTAAACGCGAATCCGGTCGCGCGATAGCCCGCCAAGCACCTGGTAAAGCGGCTGGTTCACGCGTTTCGCGTAGAGGTCCCACAGTGCCATGTCGATTGCCGAAACCGATGATGAATCGACCCCACGACCTCGCTGAGTCTTGAACCTGCGCGACATCGCATCCCAGTGAATATCGAGCCGGTTGGGGTCTTTGCCAAGCAGGTATGACGCAATCTCAGTATGAATGTTCGTTTCGATAGCATCTGGGGCGAACGAGGTTTCGCCAAGCCCCACAAAACCGTCTGAACTGTGAATTTGTGCCCACACGATAAGTGGATATTCGGGATTGCGGAACGTTTCTATGCGGGTGATAACCGGTGCGGAAGGCATCTTGATGCTCGATGGATTGAGTGGGGGGTGAGTTGTCGCCAGAAAAAACGCCAGAAAAGCGCCAGCAGAGAAGCGACCGGCAAAGCTTAACAAGATCGATAACGGAAGTGTTCGCACCTAGCGTGAAAAATGTGAAAGGGCCAGACTTTCAATCTGTATCTACCCACCTGCCGTACTGTCTTTCAGGTTGCCAACCCGCCGAACGGCCAGATGCAGCAGCCCGAAACCAATCGGAATCAGGCTGAATCCAGCGCGGTCGACCGGAACGTAAATGTCTTTCATTCAGGTAGTAGTCCTTGCAGTAATTCAGGGAGTGACCGAGTTTCTGCCGATCAGCAGCAGCGGTCACCTCATTCTTGCCTCGTGGCTGTTCGACTGGCCCGACCAGGGAATCGTATTCGATGCCGCGGTGCACGTCGGAACGCTGGTTGCAGTCGTGA
>CAYLWG010000112.1:0-9236 GCA_964387235.1 uncultured Dehalococcoidales bacterium | reverse complement strand
CCGCATACGCGACCAAGTCGTTCGACGACGCCCGGAGCAAACGCTAACTAAAGATTTTCGTCGTCTAGGTCGAGATCATCAAAACCGGCATCATCGCGCGTCTGCGATGCAGCCTGTCTTCCCTCACTCGCCGCGTTCGCCAGCCGTTCCCGTGTAGCAGAAGTCAGCTCGTCGGCTTTATCGCGCCACTCGCGGCTCTGATCCAGAATGAAGGCACGGGTTTCCTCACCCGATTTTGGAGCGAAAACCATCCCCGCCACAAAACCACCGATTCCACCAATCAGTAATCCCAGAAGGAACCCGCCGCCGCCATTACCGTTATCAGCCATTACGCACCTTTAACAAACGATCGAATAATCTGCACTGCCGTACGTGACCCTGGCAGCCTAATCAACTGAGTCTTTTTGGCCAAGGCCAAATAATCGCCCAACGCCCTGTGCCACTCCCAGCAGGCCGAGTCCACTCGCCATCGGCCTCAGCGCCCTTCCTGCTATCGCAACACCGTAAAACGTAGACTCCAGGCGATCGGCAACTTTTTCCATCCGATCCATGAAACGTCCCACTCTCGAATAAAGTCGTATGCCGAGAACCGAGGCGACGATTACGATGACGAAAGTGAACGCCAGAAAGAGAATGACAACTATGTCTTTGATTTGAGCTACTGTCTCAGCGAATGTCATAATTTTCCGGCGTTCGGCCCATACCTGGTCTTTGCCCGTCGAATCCGGCGCTCCTGCCTGCCTCCGGAGTATTCAAGATCCAAATTTTTGTGAAGCTAACTCCACAGAACTCGAACTGACCAGAGAATCCAATCGAACCCGACAGGCTAATCGTAGCAGTGTGAACCACCTGCCTGCAAGTTTGCTTAGTATATGGTTATTATCCAATTACTTCATTACCATACAAGCAGCGAGCCGAACGGAGATTGCCATGAGCGGCAATCTCAAGCGTTCTCTCGATCCCGGCGATCTTCTTTGGCTCTCGCCAGAAAGACAGAGTGCCGGGGTAGCTTCGCACTCCGCTATTTACTCTAAAAAGTCACGCAATTTCTTTGATCGGGTCGGGTGCCGAAGTTTGCGCAGTGCTTTCGCTTCGATCTGGCGGATTCGTTCACGAGTTACGCCGAACTCGTGTCCGACCTCTTCAAGCGTGCGGCTCCGGCCGTCTTCCAGGCCAAATCGCAGCTGTAGAACCCTGCGCTCCCGCTGGCTGATCGAACCCAGTACATCGTCGACCTGTTCCTTCAACAGTTGGTAGGAGGCTGCATCGGAAGGGGCCTGGGCGTTGGTGTCAGGAATGAAATCGCCCAGTGCGGAGTCTTCCTCTTCGCCGATAGGCGTTTCGAGCGAAACCGGCTCCTGAGATATCTTGAGAATTTCTCGAACACGGTCGGCCGACATCTCCATCTCTTTACCGATTTCCTCGGAAGTGGGTTCGCGACCAAATTCCTGAACCAGCCTGCGGCTAACTCTCAGAAGTTTGTTGATCGTCTCGACCATGTGGACTGGTATTCGGATCGTCCGGGCCTGGTCGGCGATCGAGCGGGTGATCGCCTGTCGTATCCACCAGGTGGCATAGGTCGAGAACTTGTAACCCTTGCGATAGTCGAATTTCTCGACGCCGCGGATCAGGCCGATATTTCCTTCCTGGATCAGGTCCAACAGCGACATGCCACGGCCAATGTATTTCTTAGCGACGGAAACTACGAGTCGCAGGTTCGCCTCGGCCAAATGACGCTCAGACCGTTCGGCATTTCCACGAATTTTCGAGAAGAACGCACCAAGAAGGAATTCGTAAACAATCAGTTGCTCTCGATAACCGCGGCTGGAAGATTTTTTCGACAAACCGTTAATGTTTGGATCGGAATCCAGGGCATCCAGCGTTTCTGGAGATACCAGAGCGGAGTCGATCGAAAGGTCTCTGACCATCTCCTGAGCCTGCTCGGTTTCGCAGTTGAACGCATCTGAAAGAAAGGCCATCAACGATTCATCGTGCGGGCCATCGATCAACTCTCGAAGGTCGTCAACACCCAGCAGAGTGCCAAGGGTCACTCCCTTTGGAAGTCCGATAAACCTGGCAATGGCCGATGCGACCTCGTGCTGGGACCCGACTCGGTTAAGCAGTTCGAGCGTGGTGTCGGCAGCGGTAGGCATACGTCCTGTTTTCGCGGCCATATCGGCCTGAATATCAGAGAGTCGTTGCGCTATTTCCATGCCGCGGGCAAGAAATCGTTCATCTGCAGCGGTCAGCAGTCCGACACGGCCGATTTCGCGCAGATACATGCGCACCGGGTCATCGGAAATCTCGGAATCTTCGACAGCCGGGTTGAAATTCAGCGAGCCGAACCCTTCAGACTGCTTCGTTCCCCATGTCTCAAGTTCCGACGCGTTTGCTGCAACGGCGGTCGAGCGGAGAATCACCGGTACTATCCGCTCGTCGGAATCATCATCCTCTAAATCGTCGCCTTCAAGGTTCTTGCTGCTGTCAGACAGCAGCACTCCTCCTGAACTCACGAGATCCTGGAGTTGGTCGTCGTTATCGGTTGGTCGATTGGATCGTGCCATCTTCACGCCCGTCCTGTCATAACTTTGCGAAGATTTTCGTTCGGGTGGAGTGATCGGCCCAGAAGCTCCTCGGCTTCCTTACCTTCCAGCTCCTTCAACTGCTCGGTTTCGAGCTCTTTTATGCGCCTGAAATGCCGTTCTCTCAGCCGCATCACACACTGTGTAATATCCTCCACATGTAGAGCTTGATCCGACGGAGGAAGCGTGCGCTCAGCAAGCTGGCGCATCTTTTCCGTCAAATCTTCACCGAGTTCGTCCGAAAGTTCGCCTAGAGTAGACGAGGATTGCCACGCCGTAAACAACGCCCGGTTATCGGATTCATGGAAAAACTCGTTCGGCATGACCACGGCGTATTCACGCAAATCTGGCATCTGCAGTACGAGCGACAACAGGTGTTCCTCAAGCGGGTTACCTGCCGATGACTCGAGAACCGCACTGGCCTGCTGCGGTGAAATCCGAGATTGTCCTGCCGACCTCGACCTGTTTCCCCCGCGGCGATACGAACTGCGGCGGGGCTTATCGACGATTGTTTTTAGGCGTTGCTCCGTAACCCCGGCCAGTTTTGCCGTGCTCGACCAGTAGCGGTCGCGGTCGTAATCATTTGTGACGTTGTAAATCAGGGGGGCGATATCGTTCGCAAAATCAGCTATGCCCTGGCCCGAATCGAGGTTATAAAGCTTTGACTTAGCAATGATCAGGTAATCGATTAGCGGTGCTGCATTTTTTAGCGATGCCCGCCAACTGTCCGGGTCAGACCGAATCGCCTCGTCGGGGTCTTTTCCGCCATCGGGACGAGCAACCTTCACCTCGATCGCCCGGCGTCGCCCTGCGCTCAGTTCTGCCGTTACCCCTTCGAGGGCACGCATTGTCGCAGCTTCTCCCGCGGCGTCAGAGTCGAGACACAGAATCACAACGCCGGTTCTAGCCGCACCTCCGGCCTTCCCACCAGACCTACCAGTCGCCGCGTGCCTGGCAAGAGCATCGAGTTGCTGGCCCGTGACGGCGGTGCCCATTGAGGCCACGACGTTTGTAAAGCCATGCTCATGGGCAGCGATTACGTCCATGTAGCCCTCGACGACGACCGCTTCGCCCGAAGAACGGATCGATTCAGCGGCCCAGTTCAGGCCGTAGAGGACCGAGGATTTTTCAAACGCATCGGTCTGAGGTGTGTTCAGGTATTTGGGTTCTGACCCGTCGAGAGTGCGTGCGCCAAACCCGATTATCCGGTCTCGCGGGTCGCGGATTTCTATGGTCAACCGACCACGAAACATATCGCGCCAGGAACCGTCCTGTGTCTGGGTAATCAAGCCAGCATCGCGGGCTGTGCTTGCCAGTACGTTACGCGTTCGCAGGTGTCCAGAGAGTGTCTCCATACCGTCAGGGGCAAGCCCCATTCCGCGGCGCGCAGCTGTTTCGATATTGATTCCGCGAGCTGCCAGGTATTCGCGTGTTTTTTCTCCGACCGGGGCCTTTAGTCGGGAGAGAAAGTATCCTGCTGCGATCTCGTTGGCTTCGATCAGCCCTGTGATCGGTTTTTTACGAGGCTCGTTCTTACGTTCTTCAATCTTGATTCCGGCACGGTTCGCAAGGTTTTCGAGTGCCTCGGCGAACGACATGTTCTCGCGCTTCATCAAGAACGAGATGACGTCGCCGCCTTCAGCGCATGAGCCGAAGCATTGCCAGTGACCGGAATCGGGGTAGATTACGAACGATGGCGTACGTTCGGAATGGAAAGGACAGAGTGCTTTCGGCTGGCGCGACGAAGTATCCAGGTCGACATAATCGGATATGACCTGAACGATATCGGACCGGCTTTTTACCTCGTCGACTAACGCCATTTATTGAATCTCAGCACATCCTAAAGGATGCAACCGTAAAGTCCCGGTCCGGTGTCACACAAACATCTTCCCTGCACTTCAAGTGCGCTGTTTCGCATTCTGGCGAACAGCGAACCCGGTGGGGAACGCCTGAGCCGTGGTACACGGATTCGGATAGGCAGGACAGTTCTGGGAGTATACGGAGATGATTTTCCCCGCGCTGCGCTGGCGGGGGTACTTTTTACCAACTTCTAAATTCGGTCTTTGAAAACGTCGCCGCTTAATCCAGGGCTAACCTGTTCGACCATGTTCAGGGCGAAGTTGTCTGTCATGCCGCAAACAAAGTCGGCAGCGGCACGCTCGGTCGATCCAGATATTTCACGCAGCCACCGCGGTATGGCATCGGGATGCCGGTTGAAGTGATCGAACAGCACGCCGACTATCGCCGCGGCTTTTCGGCCCTGCACCGAATTGCTGATCGGGTGGTAGAACCGCTCGAACATGAACACCCTGAGTTCCGTAACTATCTTTCCAAGTTCATCCGACATCCGAATCCACGGCCTACCGTCACTTCCTTCATCAGCATCGACCTCGCCGGTGCAGTCCCATGACGATTCGATCACATCCCTGATAACGGTGTTCACACGTTGTGAATGTCGTTCGCCGAGCATTTCAATAGCGTCTGATGGGAGGTCTTCGAGCTTGATGAAATCAGACCTCAGTGCATCGAGAATATCGTGGGCCAAATAGGCCAGCGCATCTGAAATCCTGACAATTTGTGCCTCCAGAGAAAGCCCGATAACGGCTTCTCTCGACAGAAATTCGCCTTCGGGTTTCGAATGGTTTTTGATGCCATCGATAACCTGCTCGGTAAGGTTCAGTCCCCTACCGTTCTTTTCCAGCACGGTGACGAGGCGCACTGACTGCCGACTGTGATGAAACCCCCCGGCCAGCAACTGGTTCAGTACACCTTCGCCGATATGGCCAAAGGGTGTGTGCCCGAGATCGTGCCCCAGCCCCATCGCCTCGACGAGGTCCTCGTTGAGGTTCAACGCCCTGGCTATGGTGCGGCCCACCTGTGAAACTTCGATGACGTGGGTGAGACGCGTTGTGAAGTGATCGCCAACCGGTGCGACGAACACCTGGCTTTTGTGCTTGAGACGCCTGAAGGAGTTGGTGTGGACAATGCGGTCGCGATCTCGCTGGAACGCCGTTCGCATCGGTGACGGTTCTTCAGCGACGGCCCGGTCGGCCTCGGCAGACCGCGACGCGAACGGGGAAAGCAGTTCCTCGCGACTCTCCAGCCGCCGGCGCACCTGATTCAGGTCGGATTTAGTATTTTTCGAGGTCGTGCTCATGTGGTTCAACACTATAGGCGAAGCACATTATGGTCACCCTTCTCGGGCCGGGTCTTCGTGGAGTTCTCGTACAGTTCTCTGGGTTACGAAGATCATTAGAATCAGGACAAGAAGAATCATCGGGCCGACCATCATCCCCGCCCGCAGCCCGATAAGGGCGGCAAGAGTCCCCGTCCACAGGCCGCCCAGCAACCCGACGCTCTGCGAGATGGCGAAAACGCCCATGACACGGCCACGAATCTCATCGGGTACCCGTATCTGAACTGCCACCAAAGCAGTGATGTTGAACATGCCGTTTCCGAAATGAGCCGTCATGGCCAGCACCATGCCAAGCCACAGGGATGGAGAGTTTGAAACTAACAGCATCGTGGCCGAGAACGCAGCGGCCGATCCCAGCAAAAGCTTGCCTGTATGCCGCCCCGGTGAAAGTCGACCCGCTACGATGATGCCACTGAGCGCCCCTATTCCGGCTGAAGAGAACACAAAGCCGACTTCTCTTGCACCGCCACCAAACTGATCGACATAGGCGGGCAACAGGCCTATCCACCCGAACCCCATCAGCATGTTGGCGAAGGTGAGGACCATCAGCACGAGCAGCACCCGGTGGTTGCGTATGAATCCGAAGCCAGTTGCGAGTTCCCGTATTACGCTCCTCTGACCCGGAGATGAGCCCCGGCGGGGCAAGACCAGTGTGGCAAGAAACATAGCGACCCATCCACCGGCGGCCACGAAAAACCCGATATGCGTATCAGATACAGCGATGAGCAGCCCGCCAAGCGTGGGGGCAACGACAGATGCCGATGCGAGGAGCGAGCCATTTATTGTTATCGCGCTTTTCAACGCCGATGCTGGCACGAGCGAGGGGAAATAGGCCTGCCGAGATGGCTGGTCGGCACCTGCAACTAACCCCGACATCACGGCGAACACAACTACGTGCCACGGTTGAACCGTTCCGTTCATGTCGAGAATGCCCAGTAAGACCAGCAGCGTGGCTCCGATAAGTGATGAAGCCCCAAGAATATTTCTCGCTTCGAACCGGTCGGCAAGCACACCGCCAAACACGTTCACGACCATCATCGGGATAGCCACCGCGGCTGCAATTACTCCCAGGCTGAATACCGAGCCAGTAAGGTCCCAGATCAGCAGACCCTGTGCGACCGCGCCCAGCCGCAACGCATTCATTGCTAGTACGGAGCCCGCGAAGTAGATCCTGAACGGACGGTGGGCCAGCGCACTGGTGTTTCGGTGGGTGATCACAACGAGTTTGAGCCAGAATTACTCTGAAGTGCCCCGCAAAGGTCGCGCTGGCATCCAGGTGAGAATGCTCGCCCGGTACGAGCCAAAATGCTCAAACTTCTTCCAACTGTGTACCGTTTAGCGACCTTATGACTGGCTGGGTGATGCCAACGATCACGAATATCACGGCCAAGATTGCCGCACCGATAACGATTGCCACGCGCTCGTCATATACCAGGGCGATCGCACCACCCATCATCCCGCCGAGAGGGATCAGGCTGAATGTGATCGTGTATACCCCCATCACGCGGCCACGCATTCTTTCGGGTACCCGCAACTGCAGGACAGTCATGGCAACAACGAAGTAGATCGTGTTTGCCAACCCCACGATGAATAGAAACACAAGCGCTATATAAAACGTTGGAGCAAACGCGAATGCCATTACAGCAGCCGTGAACGTTAGCGATCCGCCAAGCATTATGTAGCCAACCCGCGGATGTTTCCGCACTCGACTCACAACAAATGTTCCGGTAAGAGCGCCCATGCCCAGCGAAGACAGCAATATCCCGAACCCATCGGCATCCCTGCCGAACCGTTGGGCGAAGAGCGGCATCAACTGCAAATACTGCATGCCGAAAAAGTGTGTTGCGTAAGTCAGCCCTATCAGTAGGACAAAGTCGCGGCGAGCCAGGATGAACCGGACGCCTTCGATCATATCGCCAATAACGTTGCGGCTCTTGTCGGGGGACGGCGAACTGATCCGCAGGGAGATCATTACGAGCAGCATGCTCACCCAACCGATCACGCCCACGAAAAAGACCGATTCCGTGCCGGCGTAAGTAATCAGCAGGCCGCCCGCTATCGGTGTTACGAGTCGGCTGAACTGCCACATCACCGTGCCGAGCGCGACGGCGCTCATCATCTGTTTACGCTCGATCAGCAGAGGGAAGAATGAACTTCGCACCGGACCATCAAAGCCCATCACGAGTCCCTGAACCGAAGCAATGGCGACCACGTGCCATATTTGGATTACGTCAGTCGCATCGAGAACTGCGAGAAGCAGCAGTAACAGCGAAGAGGCCGCCGATACAGCAATGATTAGCATGCGCCGGTCGACGCGGTCGGCCAGTACACCGCCGAACATGTTGACCATGATCGTTGGGATTGCGGTTGCGGCTCCAAGAATACCCAGTGAGAGCGGCGAACCTCCCAGATCGGAGACGATGAGCCAGCCCTGCGCCATCGTCGCAATCTGAATTGCGCCCACGGACCCCAGCGAGCCGAGCCAGTACCGACGGTATCGAGGGTTACCCAGCGCACCGAATTTGCTTGAAAGATTCGCCCGGAATCCGGTTGTTGCCTGCTGTTCTGTTACTGCCAATGTTCGTGATCGCTCCGCGCGGGCCAGAATCGTGTGAGGCGATGATCTTACTCTGGCCCTTTCTGCTGCGGCGCGCATGCGGGCAGTTTTTTTCAGAGGGACAGAGGAAGGAAAATCCGGAATAACTACAAGTCCGCCACAAGGCGAACTCGTGCTACTCGACGGTTACGGTCTTTGCGAGGTTTCTCGGCTTGTCCGGGTCGAGTCCCAGCACCAACGCAGTGCGGTAGGCCAGCATCTGCAGGGGAACGACCGTCATGAAAGGCTGCAGCAGCACCGGACATTTCGGCACGTGAATCACGTGATCTGCAATACGGCCTACTGTCTCATCGCCTTCAGTCGCTATCGCCGCAACCTCGCCGCCACGGGCCTTCACTTCACTGATATTCGAAAGCATTTTTTCGTACAGGTCGTTTTGGGGGGCGCAAACAACAGTCGCCATTTCTGGGCCCAGCAGTGCGTTCACCCCGTGCTTCATTTCGCCCGCGGCGTAGCCTTCGGCATGAATGTAAGCGAGTTCCTTCATCTTCAGCGCGCCTTCGAGGGCGATTGGGAGCTGTGCCCCCCTGCCGAGATAAAGCAGGTCGGAAAAACCCGACAGCCGTTTAGCGAGCGAAGCGATTTCATCGTTGATATCGAGTACCGATGCTACGAGTGACGGCAATTCAGACATCATTCCGACTATTTTCTTCACCTGCTCAGAATCGATCGCACCTCGTGATTGCGCCAGGAAAACCGCCAACTCGAGCAGTGTCGTCATGCTTGCGATCAGCGTTTTCGTCGATGCGACACCGATCTCCTGCCCGGCCCTGATCGGCAGGGTGAAATCGGCGATCCGCGTGGCCTGCGAACCTTCCAGCTCAAGTACGGCCACCAGTGG
>CAYLWG010000111.1:0-9286 GCA_964387235.1 uncultured Dehalococcoidales bacterium | reverse complement strand
ATCTCTCTGGAATACCCGATTCCAGTAAAGCAAAGCGGTCACCACGTAACAGCTATCGGCTTTCCACCAACTACGTCGTTGACGATTTCGTGTCGGCTCAGTAACGGGACTGAGTAAGCGCGCGCATCGCCATCGATCTCCACGCCAAGTATCAGTTCCGTTGGGTCATAGGTCTCGTCTGCAACGTCGGGAGTCACGAAACGAGGGTCCTCGATCGAACGAATTCCATCGAAGCCAAGCAACGTAACTATTCTGAATTCTTGCGGCTCTGAAACTTGCGAACCGGATCCGTCTCCCCGGTCGATAACCACGGTCTCTCCTCCACCTCCTGTGAAACCAGTACCACCAGTTGCCAGCCATGCCACATAGCCAACCAGCAGGAAGATAAGCCCAAATCCTACAACCTTGTACATCGAGACCTCATGCTTCGTATTTCCGTGTCCAGCAACGTCCGTAAGTCCGGCGGAGAATACCGGTTTCCTGTTTACTACTACGTTGGATGCCGTCTGTTTGGGTTCAGGTGCTGTGATCAAATTCGTCAGGTTGCCGAATGTACGGACATTGACCCATGTTCCCACCTGATTAGAGTAGGGGCTTGGGATTGATGTCCGCTGACCTTCGCGATGCTAGAATTCGCTCCGTGTCAGGCCTTTCCTGAACTGATATTCAACCTGAACGGCAAAACGTAGAGGCACTCCGATTTACCTGTCGAGGCTTTCGCTAACTGGTTTTAGAAACCACACGAACACCGACCTGGAATTACGTCCTGGCCTCACCCTGTTTCAGGGCAATAACGGCCAGGGCAAGAGCAACCTGCTCGAGGCCGCCTACATGCTGGCGATTGCAAAAACGCCACGCTCATCGAACGAGCGCGACCTGGTCAACTGGTCTCTGGCTGAAACCGGCGGACACATGCAGGTGCTCGGCGTCGGCCGTGAAGGCGACACGACCATTCAGGCACAGATCGACATCGATGTAACGGCCTCCACCGCTTCATCGCCAAGAGGAGCGACGGGCTTCCGTAAAGGGCTCCGCGTAAACGGCATCAAGCGTTCGGCGATCGACTTCGTTGGCAACCTGAATGTCGTCTTTTTTGAAGCCGACGATCTCGAAATCATCTACGGATCACCCGGCCGACGCCGCAGGTATCTCGACATCCTGATTTCACAGTCGGACCCGGCCTATTTGAAATCTTTGCAACGCTACGGGCGGGTGGTAAGCCAGCGGAACCAGTTGCTGAGGCGCATGCGGGAAGGCGTTGCGGGAGAGGACGAGTTGACGTTCTGGGACGAGAGGCTGGCGTATGAGGGGGCAAGAGTCACTGATTCTCGCCGGAGGGCTATCGACGGCCTGAACGAACATGCGGTGCCAGCACACCGTGACCTGACTGACGGCGACGAGCTTGAACTTGAATATCAACCAAGAATTACTGCTTCGGCGAGTAGTGCCCGGCCAGAAGACGCACCCGATATCGGTTCAATGAACGCCGAAGCCATCGAACAGGAGATCGCCCGGGCATTGCCGAGCGTGCGGCGACGAGAGATTGCACAGGGCATTACCGTAGTTGGCCCGCACCGCGACGACTTAGTGATTTCTCTAAACGGCAACCCCGCCGGGCAGTTCGCTTCGAGAGGCCAGTCGCGGACCATTGCGCTATCACTTAAGCTGGCCGAAGCTGTCTTCGTCACCCGCTCCACAGGCCACACACCCGTCCTCGCCCTCGACGATATTCTCTCGGAGCTTGATCCCGAGCGAAGAAGGCGTGTTCTAGTTGCAGCCAGCAAGCACGAACAGGTGCTGCTGACTGCAACCGAACCAGGTATCGTCCCCGATGAATTTCTTGAAAAAGCCGACATCTACACCGTCATGAACGGCCGAGTGAGCCAGGACGCTATCGCCAGTGCCACCAGTTAAAGCCCGAGCGACCGGATCGCCAGCCGTAAGGCCCGAGCCATTAGGGCCCGAACCACCGGGGTCTGAACCGATGGGTTCTGAGCTGCTGGCCCAGTTAGGCGATATAGCGGCCATCTTGCACGACGCCGAATACGCCATCGCCATGACCGGTGCTGGTATGTCGGTCGAAAGCGGCATACCGCCGTTCAGGGGTGTTGACGGCCTGTGGACAAAGTTCGGCACTCCGCCTATGGACGGTTTTTCGCAGTTCCAGAAAGACCCGGTCGGCTGGTGGAACCGCAGGACTAACGAAAAGATCGACGCCCATATTCTGGAACTACGCGATGCGCTGGCAAACGCAAAACCGCACGCGGGTCATTTCGCTCTGGCGGGGCTAGAGCGTATCGGCGCGTTGAAATCGGTGATTACCCAGAACATTGATGGGCTTGACGAAAAAGCGGGCCTTGTGAACCTGATCGAAATACATGGCAACCGGCAAAAATTGCGGTGTCTCGACTGTGGGCGTCGCGAATCACTGGGCGATATCGTACCTCTGTACGCCCCCGACCCTTGCGGCGAGTGCGGCGGGCTGGTCAAGTTCGACACTGTGATGTTCGGCGAGCCGATCCCCGAAGATGTAATGGCGGCTGCAAGAGCGGAGATCGACCGTGCCGACTGCGTTATCTCGATAGGCACGTCGGCCACTGTCAGGCCGGCCAGTGGACTGCTGTGGATTGCCGAAGCCGGAGGCGCAAAGATAATCGAAATCAACCCGGCGGAGACGAAACTGACCCCGCTCTGCGTGGTGTCTTTACGCTCCACCGCAGGTCAGGCGCTATCCGCGTTACTGAACGTTTTTGCATGACTCAGCCGACCGATGGCAAACACACCAACTCCATGATCGGGCCACTGCCTCGGGAGCATTTCGACCGTCGATACGGAAGGCGACGTCGATGCGTTCGTTAGCGCAGTGAAAAGCGTGCTAAAACGGGCAGACAGCTGGATTCATGGGTTTTAGTCGTCGCCACTTCCGCCGAAATCGCCTCGCATAAACGATTTCATGGATTCATTTTCGACTGGCTGCGGGGCCATCTCGTCCATGTCGTCTTCCATGCGAAGTTCATCGCTAATCCCCATCGGTTCGTCGATGTCGAAATCACCGATTTTTTTCTGCAAATAAGACGGGAATGAGGCGATTCGTGCCTGGTTCGGCGATCGTTTTGTCTCTCTGACAACGACCACCACGACAGAGTCAGTTATTTTCGCTGCCAGCACTTCGTACTTGTTGCCACCTGCAATCATTTTGCGTAATCGGGTCGCAATGCGCACTTCCAACGTGCCGATACGTTCGCCACGTGCTGTGGTGATGACCACGATGGCATCGCTAACGTCGAATTTGAATTTATCGCCAGGCGAAATAGCGGCGAGAACCTCTGCATTCGCAACATTTTTCAGCTCGGAAATCGTTGCGACCGCCGGGTCAGATATGAACAGGGCTGAACTTGTGGCGGTACCGCCAGAGGTGCGGCGGATGATCCCGCGCCTGTCCAGCGTCGAAAGTCGGCTCAACTGCCTTGTAGCAACCCTGTTGGTGGGGTCTATTGCCAGTGCAGCCTTGAGAGACGTGCGGGCGTCCTTGTACCTGCTCAGTTCGAGATAGGCTTTTGCCAGCCTATTGTGACAACCCACATTTTCGTCATCGAAATCGATCCCCTCGAGGTTGACTTCGACAGCTTCCAGCCACCGACCGGCAAGTGCGTGGGCGATTGCTTCCTGCTCGATCTTTTTGAAGGATCGGTGGGTCTCTAAGAATCTGCTTTGGCTGACCATTTGGCTTCTCGATATTGCTTGTTTTATGCAAAAAAGATGGTTATCCGGTAACGTCTACAGACGTGATATCTCCGATAAGCGGCCTACGCCATGTGCTGCCACGCGGTTTCGGTGAGGGTGAGCACGCAGGTTTCACACCTGCGGAACTGGTGATCGAAGTGTGAACTGTCGATTTCCGGAGTTTCCGATGATGCTTTCGCCACCGGGTGTGATAGGAGTCAGGACGTGGTGTTTAGCCGCGAACTCGCAGCCATGAAAGCTGGAAAAACGCCTCGACAATAATGGAAAACGACATTTTCGACTTGCCGACTTTGCGGTCCATGAACAGATAGGGAATTTCGACAACATTCATCCCGGCCTGCTGACACCGGTATGCCACTTCAGCCTGGAATCCGAAACCAGTCAACCTTAAGCGGTCGATTCCGATTGTTTCGAGGGCTTTTCGCCGAAATCCCTTGAAGCCAGCAGTGGCATCTTTCACACCCAGTCCCAGAATTATCCGAATTCCTACGTTGCCCCAGAAGCTGACCTGCCTCCGGCTCCAGCCCCAAGAAGGATCGACCCCGCCGCCACTGATGTAGCGCGACGCAACCACAACGTCAGTGGAATCCAACCTGGCGAGCAGTTCCGGCAAAATTTCAGGTGGGTGCGACAGGTCAGCGTCCATCTCCACTATTCGCTCTGCTCCCGCATCCAAGGCCATCTGGAACCCCGCCATATAGGCTGTCCCCAGGCCCAGTTTGTCCTCGCGGTGACACACCAGGAATACGCCGGGGAATTCGTCGGCAAGCCGGTCGGCAATATCGCCAGTGCCGTCAGGCGAGGCATCGTCAACCACAACGAAGCCAAGTCCGCTAATGTTCAGCGCAGCGACCTGTTCGACCAGAACCGGCAGGGTTTCAGCTTCGTTGTAAGTTGGCACAACGATGGCGATTTTCAGGCGAATGCCAACGGGTGTTACAGGCCGGTGGGTATCGACGGTTTCGGTTTTTGTTATGGACTTCCCGGTCATTTTTACAGGCCCAGCTTCATCGATTTATGGGCCACCATTATGCAAGAATCCATCACCACTGAAAGACCCGCTGCTGCCGCCAGTTCAGCGGCCTCGTCGTTCACTATGCCCTGCTGAAGCCACAGCACGCGGGCCCCGGCATCGATGGCACTTCTGGCGACCGGCAATACAAATTCGGGCCGCCTGAACACATCTACAATGTCGATTCTGGCCGCACCGGGTATTTCTGCAACTGAAGCATACGATTCAAGCCCGTGCCATTCGTCAATGTTTGGGTTCACCGGGAAGATCGTGTATCCCTCGCCCTGCATGTACTCGGAAACATACCTGCTTGCACGGTCTTCTCGGTCTGAAATCCCCACTATCGCTATCGTTTTTGATTTTTTCAGGAACGAGTAAAGCTCGGTTTTTGGTGGGTTGGCGAACATTGTTATGACTCGCCACCCTTCTTGCCGACATTTCTGTACTTACCGAGTAAGTTGTTGATCCCTACTCTGGCTACATCGACAACCGCGAGTACGCCTTTTGTGGAAGTCATTTTCGAGCCCTCGCCGTAGTACCAGTCGATAGGCACTTCGCCAACGGTGAACCCGGCCTTTTTTGCCATCACGAGCAGTTCGACATCAAAGGCCCAGCCATCGAGCGTCTGATGCGGAAACAGTAACTCTACGGCTTCCGCCGAGAATAGCTTGAAGCCGCACTGAGTATCTTCTATGCCCCGGAGCACCAGAATTTTAACTGCATAGTTGAATAATCGACCCTTGATATGGCGACTGCGTGGTTCGTTGAACCGTCTTGCTCCCGGTGCTTCCCGCGAACCAATCGAAACGTCGTACGGCGGGTGCCCGATTTTACTTCCGGGATTTGCGAGGTCACCCGACAGGTTGAAGAACCTGCCCAAATTATCGGCTGGCATTGAAAGATCGGCATCGCACAGAAACCGCCATTCGCCCCGCGCCTCGTACATGCCCCGCCTTACCGCCGCGCCTTTGCCGCCATGCGGGAGGTCGATGAGCCTGACTCTGGCATCTGTCTCACCGATCCCTGCGACGATGCTCGCCGTTGAATCGGTGGATCCATCGTTCACAACGAGAATCTCCCAGATTTTTTCTTTTCCGAGCCCTCCGGGCAGGGCGGTCCAACCCGAAAGATAATCGATCAGGTCCTTTACTGTTGACGCGATTCGTTCCTGTTCGTTGTAGGCGGGAACGATGACGCTGAGGAACGGCTTGGTCAAGATACGAAACGGCTACTTGCTTGGGCTGGAATTACGAGGCCAACTTTACTGGCAAAAATGATGCAGTAATGAATGGTTATCGGTGAATTTATTCGGTCTTTTCTAGCTCAAAAGCGTCGTGAAGCGCCCTCACAGCATCTTTTACCTGATCGCGCTCGATGATAGTGGTGATCCGAATTTCAGAAGTTGTAATCATGTCTATGTTCACACCGGCCCCTGCCAGTGTCGAGAACATTTTTGCGGCGTAACCCGGCGCGTTTTCCATGCCAGTTCCCACTATGCTCACTTTCGCAAGGTTCGAACCGGCTGTGACTTCTTCAAATTCAACATTCGACTGGTTTCGGACAATCTCGGCAGCCTTATCAACATCGACCTGCGCCACGGTAAACGTAAAGTCAGTCGTGCCGTCCAAACTCGTGTTCTGCAAAATCACGTCGATGCTGACCCCGGCATCCGCCAGTGGCTGAAGTAGCCCGGCAGCAATTCCCGGCCGGTCTTTCACACCCCGAACGGTGATCTTCCCAACATTGCGATCTACAGCAATGCCGGTAACGGCCTTCCGCACTTCCATCATTTGCTCTCCTCCGTGGATAAGCGTACCCGGTTCGTTCGAAAACGACGACGCTACGTAGATTGGCATGTTGTAAACAGCGCCCAACTCTATCGAACGCGGGTTCATTTTTGCGCCCAGAACAGCCATTTCAAGCATTTCCAGAAAGCCGATCTCGGCCAGTTTTCGGGCCGAATCAGTCAATCGGGGGTCGGTCGTATAAATCCCATCGACGTCAGTGAAAATCTCGCAGCGTTCGGCCTGCATGGCAATTGCCAGCGCAACCGCCGTCGTGTCTGAAGCTCCTCTCCCGAGGGTCGTGATATCGCCCGAATCGGTCAGCCCCTGAAAGCCTGCAACGATCACGATGCGGCCCTTATCAAGCTCCCGGCGCAGCCTGTCGGTCTTGATATCGGCGATACGGGCGGAACCGTGAACTGAATCGGTCTTGATACCTGCCTGCCCGCCGCTGAGGCTGATCGCATCGTACCCGCGTGCATTCAGCGCCATCGCCATCAGTGTCGATGAAACCAGCTCTCCAGTTGAAAGCAGGGTGTCCATTTCTCGGGCGGCGGGTGCGGAACCTCCAGTGACAGCCTGCGAGAGGGCAATCAATTCGTCGGTCGAATCGCCCATTGCCGAAACTACTACGATCACGTCGATGCCCTCGTCTTTTCGGGCGCAGATACGTTTTGCCGCGTTGTGGATCAGTTCAGAGTTCGCCAGCGAACTTCCGCCGTATTTCTGGACGATTACCGGGCGTTTGTCGTTGCTGGAATTTGCGTCTGTTGAAATCTCAGAAACACTCATGTCCCGACCGCCCCAGAAACCTCTGGGACCTCCGAAACAACAGAAGCGCCATCATGCGTTACCGCGACGATTATCGTTTTGCCATCAACACCAAAATGGCGGGCAGTTTCGGCCATTTCGTAACTGATGGTTACTTCGCGCCCGGTCGCCAGCGCCATTACCGAAGGCCCAGCACCAGAGAGGAACGCGCCGTGAGCGCCTCCGGTGAGCGCAGCGGTGATGAGGTGTTTCATCGGCCTGAAATCCTGCGCACGCTGGGGCTGATGAAGCCGGTCGTCGGTAGCGTGTCTCAGCAGTTCGAGCCGTCCGGTCGATAGCGCGTTTACGAGCAGTGCCGACCTTCCGATGTTGAAAACAGCATCGTCCCGGCTGATCTGGTCGGGCAGGCGACCTCTGGATTCGTGAGTGTCGGTCTGCATATCCGGCACGAATAGAACAGCGTTCAAACCCTCCGGAATGCTCACCTGATCGATTATCCAGCCATCGTCGCCGTTGCGAACGCCTATCGTGCAGCCACCGTAAATTGCGGGTGCAATGTTATCGGGGTGCCCTTCGATATCGGCGGCGATAACCGTGAGTTCTTCCCTGCTCAAATCTGCACCAGAAATTGCTGATCCGGCAACGAGGCCGATCACGATTGCCGCCGAACTGCTGCCCATCCCGCGTGCAAACGGTATTCGGTTCGTGCACTCGAAACGCAAATCCGGCACTGGCTTGCCAATGTAATTGAACACGGCCCTGACGCTGGTCACAACCAGGTTTGTATCGTCGAGCGGAACCTGATCGGCTCCCTCTCCGGCGGCCGATACGCTGAATTCCCCGCGCGTTAAGGTCAGTTCGTTCCAGATATCGAGTGCCATGCCAATGCAGTCGAAACCTGGTCCGATATTGGCGGATGTCGCGGGGACGCGAACAGTGACTGAATTCAGGGTCATTTTTGTGAGATGAAATTAGGTGTGCCGGGTTCGGATGACCCTGCCACTGTCGATATCAAAGCCAGTGCCAGAGCCAGAGTCAGGGTCAGAGCTGGATCAAGAGTAAGGGCCAGAGCGAAGGGTTAAAATTTCGCCCATTTTAATCAAATGAAAAAGGCCGAACTTCATTTGTGTTTCGATCCAACCTTGCAAGTATAATCCGCCGTCGTGTATACCGACTTCTCTGTGGGCAGTCCAGTTTTGCGTAAGTTCCGCGCCGTGGCCCGGAACTTACGCAAACAGCCTTGAATTTTGATCGTGCTATTTGGAGACTCAGAAAAAATGTCCAATATCGTTGTAATCCTCGGCACCGACCATGCCGACACCAAAATCCGCATGACCGAAACGCGGGAAGCTGCGGAACAAATTGGCGATATTGATTTGAGATTCGTTGACAACGGACAGCCGTTCGATGAAGTGGTCGAGCAGTGCCAGGGTGCGGTGGTGATCCTGCCGCAGGGCAGGTACAGCGATCTGACAGAACTGGCCGGGAAAGTGAGTACTCTGAAACTAATCCAGACCTTTAGTGCGGGTACCGATTGGCTCGACAAGGCGGGACTTGCCGAGTTGGGAGTAAATGTTGCTAACAACGGCGGCGCAAACGCAGTGGCGGTGGCGGAACACGCGATTGGCCTGATGTTTTCGGTGTACCGGAAGCTTGATGTACAGATCGAAAGCGTAAAAAAGGGAACGTGGATGAACGGCGTCGGGGGCGACCGCACCGAGTATCACACGCTGGTCGGCAAGCGCATCGGGATTATCGGACTCGGCAGGATTGGGTCTCGCGTGGCAAAGCGACTCGCTGGCTGGGAATGCGAGATTGTTTACAGTGATGTTGTCGATCACGACCACGATTACGTCGCTGCCACCGGAGCAAAGCGTGTTGAGCTGAATGAACTGCTTACGACTTCCGACATAGTGACCCTGCACGTGTAGCTCCACAGCGTTACCAGGCACATGATTTCCGAACGTGAATTCGG
>CAYLWG010000110.1:6120-9421 GCA_964387235.1 uncultured Dehalococcoidales bacterium | reverse complement strand
GAGCTTGCGCGTCGCCCAAGCACGGCCTCGGTGCGCCCGGCGACTAATTAGGCTCCGGGCGTCGTCGAACGACTTGGTCGCATATGCAGCTCCGCGGGGCACGCCAGAGCTTGTTAACATCGTCTGAACTTATGGCCCTCGCACGCCCGGTGCAAAACCCACTAACTTCATGTCTCCCAAAACCGTTTCTTCGCTTATTCGATCGATAACTTCGCGCCTTTCGTCGATGGGAATCGAGGATGCGAGTGTCGATGCAAGGCTACTGCTGCGGCATGCTTTCGGCTGGACGGCCGAGCAGCAGCTCGGAAGGTTGCTCGACCCTGCTCCAACCGATCGCCTTGACTTGCTTGAATCGCTCATCGTCCGGCGGGCCGGTCGCGAGCCGCTTCAATACATCACCGGAAAAGCAGAGTTTTTCAGGTACCAATTCACGGTCGACCCGAGGGTGCTTATCCCGCGGCCCGAGACCGAGCAATTGGTGGTTCAGGTGATTGAGTTTGTGCGGGAGCGCGGAATTGAGCGGCCTCGGATCGCCGATATATGCACCGGTTCCGGCGTAATCGCCATCTCACTGGCTCTCGAATTGCCTGCAGCAGAGGTGGTGGCTACCGATATATCAGCCGACGCGCTGGAAGTTGCCCGCGGGAACGCAGTTTCGCTTGGGGCGGAAGTTGTTTTTTTCGAGGGCGACCTGTTCGAGCCGTTTGTTAATGACGGAGACAGCGGGAAAGCCATGTTCGATGTGATCGTTTCGAATCCGCCATACATTCTTCATAGCGCAATGCCCGTACTTCAGGCAGAGGTCGCCAGAGAGCCGGAATTGGCACTGGATGGCGGTAACGATGGGGTTGATGTGATCAAGCCGCTGCTGGCGGGCATACGTGCGATGTTGAAGCCGGGTTGGAGCGCAGCTTACATCGAGATAGACCCACCGATTGCTGATGCGGTGTTCGAGCTGGCGGAAAACGAGTTTCCAGGGGCTTCGATCTCGCTGCTTACTGACCTGGCGGGTCTGACACGCTGCCTCGCGATTGAGAACGGGTAGGCGCTCGCTTCACTCGGGTCTCAGAAACGAATGTTATTCAAATGCCAGTGACGGTCGTGCAGGTGGGTAGGGATGCAAAAAATTCTCCAGTCGGCAAACAAAAAGAAGCCCCGATACAAATCGGGGCTTCTGATTAGATCGCACTGCAAAAAGCGTTTTAGCGCTTGGTGTACTGCGGTGCCTTTCGGGCTCTTTTCAGGCCGTACTTCTTGCTTTCTTTCATTCGCGAGTCACGGGTCATAAGGCCAGCGGCCCGGAGGGCTTTGCGGTTGTTTTCGTCCAACACAACAAGTGCGCGGGCCAAACCGTGGGCAAATGCTCCGGCCTGACCTGACGGGCCACCACCGTGAGTCTTTGCGACCACTGTAACCTTGTCGGCCATGTTTGTGACGTGGAGAGGGCTAACTGCCTGACGGAGCCACGCCCCGACGGTAAAAACCTCGTCGATCGGCTTGCCGTTTACGGTTGATCCGCCCGGGGTGTTGTAAACCCGCACTCGGGCGATTGCGGTCTTTCTGCGGCCCGTGCCGTAGTAGTACTGCTGCTGTGTCAACTATTTCTCTCCAGAGTCGCCGGATTTGTTGGCCGGTGTCTTTTTGGCAGTGGTCTTTTTAGCGGCTGGTTTTTTGGCAGCCGGTTTCTTTGTGGCTGTAGCTTTTTTAGCCGCCGGTTTTTTTGCAGTTGTCTTCTTTGCAGCGGGCTCTTTGGCGGCAGGTTTTTTTGCAGCCGGTTTTTTGACAGTTGCCTTCTTCGCTGATGCCTTTTTTGCCGGTGCTTCTGTGGCTACAGCTTCTACCGTTTTTTCTGCATTCGCGGTTTCGGCCTTCGCTTTAGCTTCTGCTGCAATCGCGTCTTTGGCGGCCTGTTTTTCCGCAGCGACCTTTTGAGTTGCTGCAGCGGCCTCGGCCTTCACCAGCGCTTCGGCCTCGCGGCTCTCGCGACGATCGGAACCTAATACCTGAGCAGTGTGTGGGTGCTCGGGACCGGCATATACCTTCATCCGCCCCAACATCTTGCGACCGAGCTTGCTTTTCGGAAGCATGCCTTTCACGGCCATCTCGATGATCCGTTCAGGAAATTTCGCTTGCATTCGCTCGTATGGAATCTCTTTAAGAGTTCCGGGGTACTGACTGTACCGCTTGTATATCTTCTGCTGCGCCTTCTGGCCGGTTATCTTGATTTCGCTTGCGTTGATAACGACAACGAAATCGCCAGAGAGCAGGTGCGGCACGTACGCGGGCTTGTGTTTACCCATCAGGAGCATCGCTACCTGAGTCGCGAATCGTCCAAGGACCTGGCCGCTGGCGTCTAGTACCTGCCAGTCGTTCACCATGTCTTTGGCGCTCGGGTTGTAATGCTTTAGCTTGGTAACCATGTTTATTTCGTGACTAATACGGGATTTTCGACATTCTAGTTTACGCTTCGATCTGGCAAAGATGCGGGCGAAATCGCAGGCAGGCCGCAGTCTCCTGCTCCTCCGTACGCAATCTCTTCCAGGCACAGGCCCTGTGCTGGCATTACGTGGGAAGCTTTGCCTCGTTCAGCGGAGGTGAGGAGATCGCTTACTGTCGCCACTGGCGAATCGCCTGTGCCCACGCGGTACAGCACACCCGCAATCCTGCGAATCTGTTGATGCAGGAAGGCGTTTGCTGTGATTTTGAATCTGATGTTATCGCCGTTTCGGATGGCCGATGCCGATTCGACAGTTCGCCATGTAGGTGCATCCGGCGGAACGCTCGGCCCTGCAAACGCTACGAAATTGTGCGACCCGACCAGAGCCTGGCTGGCACTGTTCATGGCGTTTACATCAAGTGGTTTTCGCACATGGGTCACGGTGTAGCGGTCAAGAGCAGGCTCCGACCGGGCGTCGTTGAACGTGTAAGCATATGTACGCCATGACGCATCGCTACGAGGATCGAACCCGTTGGGTCCATCCTGAACGAACTGTGCACACTTGATGCGCACGTCTTTTGTCATGTAGTAATTCAATGCTTTTCTGATCTGGTCGGGCAACATATCGGTTTCTTCATCGAAGCGACCTACCTGCCCTCTTGCATGCACTCCGGAGTCGGTACGGCTTGCAAAGTGCATTCTGATTTTCTTATTGAAGACACGTTCCAGGGCGCTTTCAAGCTCACCCTGCACTGTCCTTGCGTTTGACTGGAGTTGGGAACCACAAAAATCTGATCCGTCGTACTCCACAACGAGTCCAAAACGCATTATTTTCCGAAGGCCTGCTCGTTTATTCGACCAGGT
>CAYLWG010000110.1:0-6108 GCA_964387235.1 uncultured Dehalococcoidales bacterium | reverse complement strand
CGCCAGCGCGAACGCCAAGACGCGTGATGCGTGTGTAGCCCCCTGGACGGTCTTTGAACCGCGGGCCAATTTCGTCGAAAACGAGTTTGAGGACTCGCTGGTCGGTTATGAATGCGGCCGCACGGCGGCGGTCATGAAGGGTTCCGCCTTTGCCCAGCGTGACCATTTTTTCTGTTAGTGGGCGAATTTCCTTCGCTTTGGCAATGGTCGTCTTCATCTGACCATGCCGGAGCAGGTCGGTGACCATGATCCGGAACAGTGCTCTTCTTGGGCCCGAAGCCCGGCCAAGTTGCCGACCAGATATCTTATGCCTCACTGGAGTTATCTCCTGAAGCTTCGGCATCGTCGCCAGTTTTTTCGCTGCCGTTTTCGCCTTCGACTTCGCCAGAAGTAACGACTGCTTCGCTACCAGTGGTGGCTTCGCTATCGCTTTCTGAGTCGGTTTCGCCAGAGCTTTCGCCTTCTTCATCGCTTGATGCGTCGTCTTCCGGCAGGTAGTTCTTCTCGGCAAGCTTGTCGTAAAGCTCGTCGAGTGACTTCTGGCCGAAGTTGCGAATTTTCAGCAATTCGTTCTTCGGCATCAAAAGAACTTCACCAACGCGGTTGATACCGGCGCGTTTCAGGCAGTTGAGAGTTCGGGCTGAAAGAGAAAGAGTTTCGACCAGGGTGTTGAAGACTTCGGGCGGAACGCCGTCCAGTTCGGGTCCGGTATCCTCATCCTGCGGCTTGTCGAGCCGTGTGAACAGAAAGAACCGTTCCATTAGCTGGGTGCCAGCCGACTGCATCGCTTCGAGCGGTGTGATCGTCCGGTCTGTCCATACTTCGATAACCAGTCGTTCAAGATCGGACCGCTGCCCGACACGAGTCGGTTCAACTGCAAAGTTGGCTTTGCGGACCGGTGTGAAGATAGCATCGACCGGAAGCACGCCGATCGGCAGGCCATCATCGTGGCTCGCGGGGTCATATCCAACGCCCTGTTCGACGTTGAATTCGACCGAGAACCTGGCCGAAGAACTATCGAGAGTGGCGAGGTGATGCTCGGGGTTCACGATTTCAAAATCGGCTGTTGCCATGATGTCGCCAGCGCGGACTTCACCTTCGCCATCGACTTCAAGACGAAGTCGACCGGGGCGGTCGGCAAGCGAACGCAGGCGAATGCCTTTTACGTTGAGCAGAAATTCGACCACTTCTTCCCGCATGTGCGGAACTGTGGAGTACTCGTGGTGTACTCCGTCGATCTTCACCCAAGTTATCGCGGTACCGGACAGCGAGTTGAGCAGAGATCGGCGCAGTGGGTTGCCAAGTGTGACTCCCCAACCACGCTCAAGTGGTTCGGCAACGAACCGACCATAGGTCTCTTCGTTTTCCTGGATTGTTATTGCGAGATCAGGGACCTCTGGTGTTGGCGGCGGCAACTCTTCCTGAGGAGTAATACCGTACATTCGTTCGAGCATCGGCGCGAACTACCTCCTGGAGTAGTACTCCACTATTTGGCGGGTGTCGATTGCGAGTTCGACGTCGCTAGGCTTCGGAAGCGTTACGACTTCGCCTATGGCCTTTTCAGAATCGACATTAAGCCAGCTCGGAATTATCGAGTTGGAGCCCATGCCTGAAGTAACGATGTCGAACAGTCCTGAGCCCTTAGATTTTTCGCGCCAGCTGATACGGTCGCCCGCTTTTATCTGGTACGAGGGGATGTCTACTTTTTTCCCGTTCACTCTGATGTGACCGTGCCCAACGATTTGCCGGGCCTGCGGCCTTGAATCGGCGAATCCGAGCCGGTAGACAACGTTGTCGAGCCGCCTTTCGAGAAGCTGCAGCAGGCGGTCGCCTGTCACACCTTCGAGCCGACTGGCTTTCTTGTAATAATTGCGGAACTGTCGTTCCAACACGCCGTATATGGCGCGTGCTTTCTGTTTTTCACGCAGCTGCGTGCCGTATTCAGAGATACGTCGCCTGCGCTGCTGAGTCGACTTGTCGCCTGGCGAACTTTTTCGTCGTTCCCATGCGCACTTGCCCGCGGGCCGTGAGCAGAGCTTCATCCCGAAGCGCCGACAGTTCTTGCATTTAGGTCCGGTATACCTTGCCATTTAGTTTCCTGAATATCCGTCTTGGCTCGTTATTTCCTGATTGTTGTCTGTCTGTAAATTTGGGGGCAATCGTACGGGTGGCTCTGCCTTAGTAAGAGGCAACACCCATCCGGTTGGCCCGGAAAGAATTAGACTCGGCGCTTCTTTGGCGGCCGACAGCCGTTGTGCGGAACCGGCGTGACATCGCGTATCGACACCACTCTTATTCCTGCAGCCTGAATTGCTCGAATGGCAGCTTCACGACCAGCACCTGGGCCTTTGACCATTACGTTCACAGTTTTCAAGCCGTGTTCGATGGCTGACCTCGCAGCGGTTTCACCAGCGCGCTGTGCCGCGAACGCCGTCGATTTCCTTGAACCGCGGAAGCCCATGGCCCCGGCGCTGCTCTGTGAAATGACGTTGCCCTGTGGGTCGGTCAACGTAATAAGTGTGTTGTTAAACGTTGCGTTTATGTAAGCCTTGCCCTGTGGGACAAACTTTTTCTCGCGTCGTCGCGTTCGCTGCCTTGGCATATTTCTTTCTTTGTGTTTCTTTCTTCGGGCGAGTGCCCCGGACCGTGCTTCGTATCAAATCAGGTGAAACACGGGCTGGAAATTAATCCAACCAGTGTTTCGGTTATTTTTTAGTGAGCGGAAACTCGCTTGCGGCCTGCGACCGTCTGTCTTCGGCCACGCTTTGTTCGGGCGTTGGTTTTTGTACGCTGCCCTCGAACAGGCAGACCCCGACGATGACGAATTCCACGGAACGTCTGGATATCAGTCAGTCGCCGTATATTCAGCTGAATCTCACGCCGGAGGTCACCTTCGATCAGCAGGCCAGTTCGTTCGACCGCGCTGCGTACGCGGGCGAGGTCTTCGTCTGAAAGATCTCGAACACGTGTTGTATCGCCCATGCCGACGTCGTCCACGATCTTTTTCGATGTGGTGCGCCCGATGCCATAAATGGCAGTCAGTGCAATTTCGAGTCTCTGGTTATCTGGAATGTTTACGCCGGCGATGATCGCCATAGGGCCGATTTCTCCTGTAGTTCGTCTAGCCCTGTCGCGCCTTGAGGCGGGGGGTTTGTTTGTTAATCACGTAGACGCGGCCCTTGCGGCGAACAATTTTGCTGCCGGGGTGCTTTGCCTTGACTGATGCTCTGACTTTCATAATTTTTTCCCGTGTTCTGAAACACTTTGCCGAAACGCCCAAAGACGTTTTTCGTCCGAATTTCTTACTTGAACCGATACGTGATTCGGCCCCGTTTCAGGTCATAGGCCGATAGTTCGACCAGTACCTTATCTCCGGGCAGAATCCTGATGAAGTTCTTACGGATTTTTCCTGATGCGTGAGCGAGAACCTCGTGACCGTTTGGAAGTTCGATCTTGAAAAAGGCGTTAGGTAACGCCTCGTTCACGAGTCCCTCGACCTCGATTGCATCCTTTTTTGCCAAATAAATTCACAGGCCTTTCAGATTCGCTCCCAGTTATTCAACTGTGAGAATTTCAGGCCCATCCTCCGTAATTGCAACGGTATGTTCGAAATGACATGAAAGCGAGCCATCTTCAGTGGCGACTGTCCATCCATTGTCGAGCATCCGAGTTTTCCACACACCTACGTTTACCATCGGCTCAATTGCCAGAACCAGACCAGCCTTTAGTTCCAAACCCTGCCCTGCTGGGCCGAAATTTGGAACCTGAGGCGGTTCATGTAAGTCTTTCCCGATTCCGTGACCGACGTACTCTCTGACCAGTTCATATGGCCGCGGGAGTACATGCTCCTCAACGGCGTTTGATATATCGCCAACCCTGTTACCGGGCAGCGCCGCCTCTATCCCTTTCAGAAGTGACCCACGCGTGGTGCTGATGAGGTCGTCCTTCGCATCTGTCGAAGAACCAGCGACCTGCGTAACCGCGTAATCGCTGTTGTAACCACCAACTATCGCACCACAATCCAGAGTTACCAGATCCCCCGATTGAACGACACGATCGCCCGGAATTCCGTGAACAATCTCGTCATTTATCGATATGCACGCGGTAGCAGGGAAGCCGTACAGCCCAAGAAACCCTGGTTTGGCTCCTTCCGATTCGATGGCCCGACGAGCAATGTCATCGAGTTCCCGAGTCGTAATTCCCTGTTCCAGCGCACTGAACGCTTTTCGGACTGCAAACGCGACAATTCGGCCGGCCTCGCGCATAAATTCCAACTCCCGTGCCGTCTTTAACGTGGCACCCGGAGCGGGTTTACCGCTTGTTGCGAGCTTGAGGGTCGATTTACCGTTCAATGGTCGTTCACTTTTAAGTATATCCCAAACTGGTTTTCAGTTTGAGCCCAGGCCAGGCTGGCTGGATTTTATTATTTCAGATAGTTGTTCGAATACTTCGTTCGGCGAGCCAGTTGCAATAACTTCAATTACGTTGCCGTGTGATTTGTAGTATTCCAACACCGGGGCGGTGAACTCCTGGTAGACCTTCATTCGGTTCGCGACAGCTTCCGGCTTATCGTCGTCTCGTGTCGCCACCGAACCGCCACACTTATCGCAGATGCCGGCCTTTACTGGCGGGGCTGAATCAAGGTTGTAGGGCGTCTGGCAATCGTCGCACAGGGCCCGACTCGACAATCGCTTTATCAGTTCGTCGACATCGACAGACATATGTATTACCCGGTCGATAGGCGAGTCTGATTTTTCGAGGGCCTGATCGAGTGCTTCGGCCTGAACCAGTGTGCGAGGGAATCCATCGAGCAGTATCCCGGCAGGGTTGTCGATTTGCTGCTGGATCATCGCAATAATGTGAGAATCGGGGGCGAGGTCGCCCTTGTCCATAAAGCCTTTTGCGAGCAGGCCAAGTTCTGTGCCTGAAGCGACTTCCGCACGGAGCATGTCACCTGTTGAGAGGTGTTTCATGCCGGTCGATTCAGAAAGTCGACGTGCCTGTGTTCCTTTGCCCGCACCTGGCGGACCCATTAAGACGATACGCATTCTGGTTTTCTCCGCTCTCTAGCGGACGAATCCTTCGTAGTTGCGCATCAGGAGCTGGGATTCCAACTGTCGCATGGTATCGAGCGCCACACCAACCATAATGAGCAGACTTGTGCTCTGGATGATTGTGGTCGCGTTAGGCAAATTGGTTACCAACTGTGCCAGGAACGGCATGATGGCGATGAAACCGAGGAATAACGCTCCGGCCCAAGTAATTCTCAGAACCACGCGCATCAGGTAAATCTTCGTTGGTGGCCCGGGCCGAATTCCCGGCACAAAGCCTCCATTTTTCTGAAGGTTTTCAGCCAGGTTCTGCTGGTTATGGACGACCAGGGTGTAGAAGAACGTGAAGAGCACCACCAACAGGAATATCGCTACCCAGTAAATCGTGCTGGTGGGGCCAAATGAGTTTTGGAAGAACCTGGCTATGTTTGCTACGAACCCGTCGGATCCATTATTAAAGTAGCTTGCGATAACCGACGGCAGAATCAGGATTGAGAACGCGAAGATGAGCGGGATCATTCCAGCCGCGTTAACTCTTAACGGGATATGTGTGGCGCCTGATTGTCTATACATCTGGCCGCCTCTAAACACGCTGCGACCGTACTGAACAGGGATACGCCTCTGCGCCTCTGCGAAGTAGACGATCATGAAGACGATGGAGATGGCGATGAATACGAGCATGCCGACCTGGAAAACCTGATCGCGCAGAAGCCACAATTGACCAACGACCTGCGGCAGAGTCGAGACTATTCCAGCAAAGATAATCAGTGATATTCCGTTGCCGATTCCCTTTTCAGTTATCAGTTCGCCCATCCACACCAGCAGCATCGTGCCTGCCGTCATGGCGGTAAGGATCGTCACCGTGTTCAGCAGATCGGAACCGAATCCGATACCGCTAATCGCCGCGCTGCCCTGAGATGTAAACGCACCGGCGAACAGGTTGAGCTGACCGTAACCCTGCAAGAACGCGAGCGGAACCGTTAGATAGTGGGTGTACTTGTTGATCGTCTGGCGGCCGCCTTCACCTTCCTGAGAAAGGTTTTTCAGCATTGGAATG
>CAYLWG010000109.1:0-9526 GCA_964387235.1 uncultured Dehalococcoidales bacterium | reverse complement strand
GCGAAATCTGTACCGTCAGACCCACGGAACGCCATTTCTCCAATACGCTCGCCATTCGCGAGTGCTGTTGTAGCTGTTCCAATCACTCCTACAGCGCCCTTCAAGAACATAATCCGAGAGGCAGTTCCGTCAGTGGTGCTATATGTCCCCAGCAGCATCGAGCCGTCTTCACCACCAGTTCCTAGAACTTGGAACTCAGGAGTGATGCCTGATGTCTGCAGTGCCGTGTGACCCACGACGAGTCCTTCGCCATCACGAATCGTCACTCCCAGAGGACCAATGTCTGCCTTTACTGTTCCGCTATAGGAAAAACTCAACAGAGCACTAGCACTATCGAATTCGATTCCACCGTTCGGGGTATAACCAAACTTCAACAGCGTATTTGGTGGCACACTCCGAGGGCTATTTCGTAGAGACGCTCCTGAATGATTCAAGCTGCTACTCCTGCGAAATCGACACCATCGTTAGCGGTGTCGGCATCAACGAAAAAGCGACGCAGATCGATAGTCTCTCTGAACGAAAGATTCAGCTCATCGCCAGGCTCCAACCGATACCCGTTCGAGCTTTCGACCGAGCTGTCGCCAACGTAAACGGCACCGGTGTTATCGGCACGCGCCCTGAAGCTAACCGCCGAAACAGCGTTACCCGAAGTAGCCACCGCAACCGCTGTACCTGGCGTAATTACTGTTGTCGACCCAATAGGCAAACTCACTTGCGACCCACCCTTGCATTCGATTCCAAAATCGTTACTTCAACTCCGTCTCCGGCAAATTCGCCATCGACAAATACCTTCGTCAGATCGACACGCGGGTATCCGCGCATCGCCATTGCTCGACCCGGATTCAGACCGGGATCTCCGTTTGTAACCATGTGATCGCCGACATATACCCTGCCGCGGTTACCTGCACACGCCCGCAAAATCACGTTTTTAGGATGTAACCTCTGGCGCGAAATTCGAGCCCGCTCGCCGGCGGTACTGACCCGGCGTGTGAACGACACAACTTTTGTTTCCATAATTGATTAGCTACGGGCGGACATTCGTCCTTGGTCGCGCGGCGCATTTCACCTTCCCTGTAACTCCCTTCCATCAAGGAAGGGAGGATTTTTACGTGTACTCGACTACAACCAGAACTTCCGACGGTGTTAGATCGACAGCGATACCAGATTCGGTTACCTGCAACTCGATCACATCGCCATCGTTAATCACTGTGTTCTGATCGGGTTCCAACCCATAGGCGGCATCGGCAGTAATTGCCGTTCCGCCAGTAGCTTTGGTCGTTTTCGCACTGGCAAGAAGCGATTCCGCCTGGGTCAGGTTCTGCACCTGGAACGAGTAGTAGTTCGTGTCATCCGCGCCGACTGCGGTATCCGATACAACCGACACCTGGTCGATTTTGCAGTCGTACGGCGCAACGAACACATATCGCTGGGTAGAGCCGTCCCATCCGGCCACGTTCACAACGCATGTCTTTTTCAGAGCCCGTTCCGCAATCTCCGCAACGGGATCTGAAACTGTCTTGTTATCAGGCATAAATTTGTCCTTTTTCGTTTGAGGCCGGGCGTGCGAGGCGCACTTGGGCCAGGTTATGAAGCTCCGCGGGGAACACCAGAGCATTTGAGGCCGGGCGTGCGAAGCGCACTTGGGCCTAGTTATGAAGCTCCGCGGGGCACGCAAGAGCATTTGAGGCCGGGTGTGCGAAGCGCACTTGGGCCTAGTTATGAAGCTCCGCGGGGAACGCAAGAGCGTTTGAGGCCGGGTGTGCGAAGCGCACTTGGGCCAGGTTATGAAGCTCCGCGGGGAACGCAAGAGCGTTTGAGGCCGGGCGTGCGAAGCGCACTTGGGCCAGGTTATGAAGCTCCGCGGGGAACGCAAGAGCGGGGATGCAAGCGTTGTTAACGGGCTCTGGTCTGCCCCGCGGAGCTTCCTGCGCGACCAAGTTCTACGCCCGGAGCCTAACGCCCCGCATCGCACGCCCGGCCCAAAAGCCCTACACGACGCCAGTCACGTTGTATTGCAGCGCAGTATGAGTCGCCGTCGAGCGGCTACCACTGCGTTCGCTCAAAGCGATCCGCATACTCACAACCATCACGTTCTGTCGTTTCTGAATGTCCCGCTCAGTCTCAATCGAAAGCTCACGGCGGAAACCCACCCGCCACTGACTGCGGTTTACCGCCAGAATCCGGCCCGTCGTGCCAGTCGAACCGTCGGTCACCTTGCCATCCGTATCCGCAAGGCGCATCTGCTCGGAAACGATCAATGGATGACCGTAAACAACCCCGAGTTGACCCGTCAGAATCGTCGCGGCCGGACCCAGTTTGTCGACGGTCTCGACCTCGTCCAGAGTCAAGCTCGACAGATAAGTGTTCACATCTGTGATAAACACCGCTTCGTTATTCCGAACGCCGTACTTGCCAAGCAGTTTCAAAGCCTGGTTATAGGTAGCGGCCGTCACCGATCCGTTCAGGTTGTTCGCCTGCGACGTGTTGTCGATAAGCGGCAGGTGCAGCAGGCCATCGAAACCAACAAGCCAGTGCGCCTTGCCCGGCGTAGTGTTAGTGATAGTCGCACCATCGGAGTTGATCCCGTTTGTGGCGCTCGTATCACCGTTCAGCAGAACGTCGTCAATCACCTCGGCAGCGTTACGCACCAACGTGCGCCGTACTTCCGGAAGCATCGCGATAACCGCATCCTCTTCCAGCGTCAGCGACCACGGCACTTCGGCAACCAGCTCATGCGCAGTCAGAGTCTGCTTGGCAGTCGTCAGCGAAGTCGATTTCGCCGAAATGTTCTCAGAACCCGGATACCAGTTCACATCTCCGAGTTGAAGCGGAATGTCGAACGGGGTCGTCGGCATAGTAATTCGAGAAAACAGCGATGCGACCATCGTTTCGAGGTTCACATCGTTCCATAGCTGTGAAGCCTCAGATGTCGGCACAAGCTCGTCACCACCGCCTACGGTAACCGAATCCATCGCCGCCTTTATCCGCAGTCCCCAGGCCTCAGAACCCTGCGAGCCACTGAACGCCTGTGCAGCTTTTTGCAAACTCCGAACAATTGCGATATCGAGCGCATCGCAACCCGCATACGGACCCGACTCGACCCGGTGGACCAGGTCACCCTCGGTCGTAAGCAGGTCGCTGCGGCGAGTCTCGCGTGTTGATTTCACCAGGGATTCAACAGCAATTGCGAGTCGGTCTGATTCTTCCCTGATCCGACCTTCCCCGCGTTCTTTAACGAACGCCGAAATATCGGCCAGTTCTTTCTTTACTGTTTCCAGTTCCTGCAATGACATGAGTAGAATTTTTCTCCAATTCCGGAAATAAAATAACCCGGCAGAACACGACATTCGTCGCGCTTAAAACCGGGTCAGTCCCTTTGTGCCGTGGCCTCGCTTGACTGCCTTTATCAGCACATATGTTCTAATTGAAAGTTACATTCACTCACCGATTTGGTCAAGAGGCGAATGTCACCCCGCCAACCCGAGCGCCAAACGGAATGCCATCCTGAGCCCAACGAAGAACAGCCATCCTGAGCCCAACGAACAGCTAAAAGAACCCACCACCCAAACGCCATCCTGAGCCTGTCGAAGGACGAAGGACGAACGACCAACGAGCCATCAGCCACCCGCCACCCGCCAACCAACCGCCATCCTGAAGCTAACCGACCGCAATCCCCGCAGAACTTCGCAACGAATCGAGCACGTCGACCAATCGCTCATATTCGCCATCGTCGAACAGACCGTGCGGACCCGCTGGTGCGATGTCCACAAAAGGCGCGTCATAGAAGATTTTTGGCTCCACCAACCCGTACTCAACCAGGTGTTCCACGACCAACTCAGTGAAAATAATCTGGTTGGCACTCAGGCCGCCCCCGGCAGTAAACCCCGACAACGCAGCCACAGCGGCACCGCGGTCCAAACCAACGAGAGAACGCACGAACAGGCCCAGTCCATTCGCATCGTCCACCGCACGGCTCACCTCGGCATCGCCACCAATCGCACGCATGGTCTCTTCAAGGGCCTCGATATCATCCGAATCCAACTGGATGTTCATCCTCAGCTTGTAAACGGCAGGATCGTCCATGTGATCTCGCAGGAACGACCGGGCTTTGGCCCTGAACAACGCAAACTCATCCGGGCCGTCCAGTCCAGGGAAGCCGCGTTCCTCCCCCTCGCCAATAATGTCCTCAAAATTCGTATACACGGGCTTCTTTTTGTGACGGTCAATGAGCCGCACAAGATTCCGCAACCTGCGCCGCACCCTCTCGAGCATTGGCGTAGTAACGTCCTGCCACCATTCGTCCGACTGAACATCGTTAATCAATTGAACCTGCTCCCGCACCACCGGAACCGAAACCTTGTCTTCCAGCAGCCCGGCGATCTGCTTTACGCTCTCTCGCAGTCGTTCAAAGCCCGGCTCAGACCGTAGATGTGCCAGCTGTAATCTCAACAGCAGGAAGTCGAACCGCCTGGCCTCCTCTTCATCCTGCTCAAGTTCCGACGGCAATCCCGCCACTTCAGTCAGAAGCTCCGTCCTGTCCTCACCCCGCAGGACAATCCACGAAGCAGACTCTGCGAATTTCTGAACCGATTTGCGTTTTGGGCGAACAACAAAGTTGTCGATATTCATCGCCGCAACTTCGGCATGTAACCCGCTGGCAACGTTGTGACGCACACTCACGTCCGTCGTGGGGTCACCGTACTCAAGTCCTTTTTCCGCAGCCCGCCTCACCTCTGCGGGAACGACAATCCTGTCGAGTTCTTCAATTAGTTCGACCCTTGCCTCAAACAACCGTTTGCCCAGAGGCACTACCTGCGAACCCTCGGTGGATTCTGGATGTTCGTCGAAATATTCCAGATTCCCGCAATAATCGAACAGGTAGAAGAATTTTTTGTCCTCGCCCGGACCGAAGATATCGGGGCGCAGCCTCGTTCCCCGTCCGACCATCTGCCAGAACTTGGTCTTCGATCTCACCTGCTTGAAAAACACCAGATTCAACACGTCAGGCACGTCGATACCCGTGTCCAGCATGTCCACCGAAATCGCGATGTGCGGCGGTCTGGGCGGGTCGATCACCGAAAAATCGTCGATCAGGCCCTGTGCGTACTCGACCTTGAACGTTATCGTCCGTGCGAACGAACCCTTTTCCTTCGGGTAGTTCGCGTCGAACCGCCCCTGAATAAAGTCGGCGTGGGCCTGGTTCTTGGCGAAGATAATCGTCTTGCCCAAACGGTCCCCGCCCGCCACCTTCTGACCCTTCGTCATCAGGTGTTCAAGCACCTTGTCGACGGTATCTTCATTGAACAGCCAGCGGTTCAGTTCGGCTGCTGCAACGCTATCGGGCACGTTGCCCTGGTCGTCCCACTCCAGTTCGTCCCACTGCTCCTTCTCCTCCTCATCGAGATCGTCGTACTTGATCCCCTCTTGCATGAACCAGAGCGGAACCGATACTGCCTTCGGCGGAACCAGAAACCCGTCTTTGACTGCCTCATCCAGCGAGTAAGCATCTGTGGGCACGCCGATTTCGAGGTCGAACAGGTCGTAGGTGTTGTGATCGACGTCCTCTCGGGGCGTGGCTGTCAGGCCGACGAGCAGTGAATCGAAATAATCGAGAATCGACCTGTACTTCTGGAACACCGACCGGTGAGCCTCATCGATCACAACAAGGTCGAAATGACCCGATCCGAACCTGCTCTCGCCGTCCACCAGATCGTCAATCAAGCCCATCATGGTCGGGTACGTGGAAACGAACACCCGCCCGTCGGTATCTTTGTCTTCGATCAGGTTTACCGTAGTCGTATCCGGCAGGTGCTGTTTGAAGGCGTTGACGGTCTGTCGTACAAGCGCAACCCGGTCGGCAAGGAACAGCACCCGCTTCGCCCAGTTGCACCGCATCAGCAGGTCGGCGAGTGCGATGACAGTCCGGGTCTTGCCTGAACCGGTCGCCATTGTCAGCAGGGCTTTCCGGTCATTGTCTTTCTGAAACGACTCTCCGATGCTCTGGATCGCCCTCGTCTGGTAATACCGGTCAACAATCGATTCGTTGATCTTTGCGACCGCCAGGTCTTTGCGTGACGACCGGCGTTGAATCAGTAGTTCAAGTTCCGCCTTCTTATAAAAACCCAGCACCCGTCTTGGCGAGTACATCTGGTCGTCCCACATCCAGTGTTCATACCCGTTGGTGTAGAAAATTATCGGGCGTTGTCCGAACCGGGCCTCCAGGCAATCGGCGTAACGTCGCGCCTGTTCCTGTCCCTCCGTCGGCTTTCGGCGAGTCCGCTTCGCTTCCACCAGTCCAAGCGGCTTGCCGTCGTCGCCCCACAGCACGTAATCAACGAATCCGACACCCGTTTTGTTAGGCATGCCGGACACTTCGTACTCGGTGTCCCGTTCCTGGTCCAAAGCCCATCCGGCTTCGTTCAGGTAGTGGTCGATAAACTTGTCCCGCGTCTCCTGCTCGTTGTAATCATGAATGTCGGGCTGGCTGGCGTTCGCTGTCTTGACCAGCGCGGTTTCGGCACGAAGTTTCTGTAGTTCTTCGCTGATCGCGGCTTTATCCCGAAGGGCTTCTACCAGCCGGTTGCTGCGTTCGAGAAGTTTCGTCGAAAGCTCTTCGATCTTCTTCTGGCTGGTCTCGGGAGAGCCTGAAGCTGCCGGTATTTTCGATTCGTCAAATACCGATGTGGCCGGTTCGCCCGACCGGGAGTAGGTCCTGGCGACCCAGTAGCAGACGTGGTGCAGTTCTCTTACTGCAAAGGTCGAATCGCCGGTGTTTAGCTGGCGACTGCTATGGACGGCGCGGTTGCCGAGGTCTTTGAGAATTTTCGACTTGTTGAAGACGTTTTCGCCAACGAGATCTCGAAAGGTCGGTTCGTGTACCAGTGCGCTCAGGTTCGACTGGTATGGCAGGTGCAGGGCGGCGTCGTACTCGTACATCCATTCGACAAGGATTTCCAGGGCACGGCGGGTCTGAATGCACGCAACACGCGGGTCGCCAAGCGCATACTTTTCGGCTGCGACAGCAGCTTCGTGCGCTTCGGGCCACTCGGGCTTCAGAAAGTCGAAGTTGCTCACGGCATCTATAGCTCTCCTGCAAAGGCCCGCTGTTGAAGGGAGGCGAAGAGGTTCTCACCGTTTTCTATCCACTTGTTGTGGGACTGACGAATACTTTCGACCGCGTTGATACGATCCACAAACTGTTTCTGCAAGGCAACCGGAGGAATAATCATCTCGACGTTCTTCAGTTTTACACCAGTTAGATGAGCAATAGTTGCAGATGTTATGTGGTCAGATAATCCACCACCACGAGAAAGAAACCACAGTACCCACACAAGGTACTCGCTGCGTACAAGTTCATCGTTAGGACGGGCGCGATGCAACGCTTTCTGAAAGTAGCAATCCTCAAGTTGCCCAGCCCAGACGGCAGCACGTCCCGGTTCACCGCCTTCGCAAATCATTACGTCGCCGGGGCGTAGATCAAATATCAAGCGGTCTTTTTCGTCGAAATCCATCACTTGTAGGTCTGAAAGTTCAATGGAAAACCATCGGATATTTTGGTTACGCAAGTACGGTCGAATGTGTTCGCCGGTCTGTTGTTTTTTGTCGAGCATCTTGCCCAGACGTGAATCGCAAATTTCACCGAATTTCCTTTTCGTCCACCCCATCGGGTTCGTGACGGGGTCGCCGAACATTTCGATGAAGATCGACTGGGCCAGCGTGTCGAGTTTGGCGATGGCTTCCCGTCGCCCGGCACGCAGTTCGTCGGCCTTGTCCAATATCGCCGCAATCCGCCGCTGTTCCTCAAGAGGCGGAAGAGGGATCGTCACCCCTGAAACAATTTTTTTTGAGACTTCCTTGAAAGTAGCTCCGTTGCCGAGGCTCTGGAGGTAGCGTTGATTTGTTTTTAGCCAGTGGTAGAGGTACTTCGCGTCGACCAATTCTTTATGGGGGACGAGACTCTTAAATCCCTGATTCGTTGCCATCGGCACAGTATTGATTGCAACGTGACCGATCGGCGCGCGGGAGCTGAACAGAACCGATCCACGAGGGAGAAGTATCGCCCCGCAACTCTTCAATCCGTCGTCTGTTAATTTACGTGGCGTCGAGGTGATGTAATGAGAACCAAGTCTTGCCAAATCTTTCGGCGTGACCCACTCGACCTCACCTCCCCAATACGAGGGTTCTGACGTTCTCGGCGTGGCCCCGCCTATGATCTGGCAGATTTCACCCAGCGCAATCTCAGGCCACTTACTCAACCGAGCATCTCCTCGAGTTCTTTCAGGCCCGCCTGAATCTCGGTCTCCAGCTCAGAAAGCTCCGCGATAATCTCCAGCGGTGGCTGGTACTCGACCTCCTCGTACACGATCTCCTTGTAACGGTTGAGACTCAGGTCGTAATCCTGCTCGACTATGTCGGCCTTCGGTACGCAGAAACTCTGGTCCGTTCTGGCCCGTTCCAGTTCCGCTCCGTCACGTTCGCCCCAGCGAGCAAGCACGTCAGGCAGGTTGTTCTTTTCGTGTTCACCTTCCGACAGGGCGACTTTCGGCCTGGAACCGAGCTTTGCGAAGTCCAGAAGCTCCGTGCGCTTATCGTCCAGCGATAGGCCATCGGCCTGCATGTCGTAGAACCAGACGTTGTCGGTCCCGCCCGAGTTGGTCTTCGTAAAGACAAGAATCGCCGTCGATACACCCGCATACGGTCTGAAAACCCCGCTCGGCATCGATATGACTGCATCGAGCTTATGGTCCTCGACCAGCATTTTTCTGAGGGCTTTATGCGCCTTCGACGAACCGAAAAGCACACCGTCCGGCACAATCACCGCCGCCCGGCCGCCTGTCTTGAGCAGACGAATAAACAGGGCCAGAAACAAAAGCTCCGTCTTCTTAGTTTTCACGACCTGTTGAAGGTTCTTTGCCGTGTTCTCATAATCAAGCGACCCTGCGAAAGGCGGATTCGCCAGCACGAGGTCGTAGTTCTCGGAATCGTCTGACCTGTCTTCGGCCAGCGAGTCTCGATGTTCAATCGCAGGGTTGTCCACGCCATGAAGCAGCATGTTCATGCTGCCGATCCGGAGCATCGTGTTGTCGAAATCGAAGCCGGTGAACATTTCGTTGTTGAAATGATTACGGGAACTCTCCGACATCAGGACCTGTTTGTGGTTATCGCGAACATATTCACCGGCGGCCACCAGGAACCCGGCAGTCCCGCAGGCGGGGTCGCAGATGGCTTCGCCGGGCTGCGGGGCCGTGAGTTCGACCATCAGAGAAATGATGTGGCGCGGTGTACGGAACTGTCCGTTCTGACCGGCCGTGGCGATTTTGCTGAGCATGTACTCGTACAGGTCGCCCTTGGTGTCGCGGTCCTCCATCTGCACGTCGTCGAGCATGTCGACCACGCGGTGGAGCAGGTTTGGCGTGGGGATCGTGAACCTCGCGCCTTCCATGTGCTTTGAAAACGAAGACCCGTCGCCGCCCATTTCACGCAGGAACGGGAAGACCCGCGTGTCAACAACTTCGTACATCCGCGC
>CAYLWG010000108.1:0-9662 GCA_964387235.1 uncultured Dehalococcoidales bacterium | reverse complement strand
TACTCGATCAGACCTTCTTGCGGAGTTGTCCAGGGTGCGCGTGCCGACCACTGCTTGGGTCGTGGAACGCGTGAGACTGGCACGTCTATAAAGACTGGCCTGTTCATTTCGAGTGCCTGCGGAATCAAGTTTTCCACATCAAATGGGTCTTTGGCCCGCAAACCCACCGCCCCGTATGCCTCTGCCAGTTTTACGAAATCTGGGTTGACGAAATCGGTCTCATAATCTCCACCGAAGTCATCATCCAGGTCGCGGGCAACGTTGCCGAAGTGTCCATCGTTATAGATCACTGTCACAAGGTTGATGCCGTACTTCACAGCTGTCGAAATCTCCGACGAGTTGTACATGAAGCCGCCATCACCCGAGATGCAGATCACCGGCTTGTCCGGGTTACCAACTTTCGCTCCAAGAGCCGTAGGGAACGAAAAGCCCAAGTTCCCGGAATAACCAGAATCGATGTAACTCTTAGGGTTCTCGGTGGTCCAGCGTGGGCGCGAGTAGTAGCCAAGTTGAGTCATTCCGAAGATCATCACTGCGTCATCTGGGGCACCAGCCTGTAAAGCCTGGAGATACTCTTCCTGTGGCTGGTTTATCTCATCTTCGCTCTCATCGAGACGACGCTGAATATCGGCTACTTCGCAAACGGGCGAATTCCACTTCCCCCCGCCCAACGCCTCAATGGCCCGGGTCAGCAAAGGCAGCGTCACCTTCACGTCACCAACCAGTCCCAGCGTGTTTTGATGGACATGACCGATCATTTCAGGATCGGCATCGATATGAATGAGGCGGGCTTTGTTTCCGGCCGGGTTCCTCATCGAAAACCTAGTTCCGATGCCGATAATCAGGTCGCTCTGTTCGATGTAGTCTTTCAGCAACCCCGTAGGGCCGAGCGAACCACCCAGCGCAAGGGGGTGCTGTTCGGAAATCGTCCCCTTGCCGCCCGCCGACGTCATTACTGCTATCCCAGTCGCCTCTGCAAAGGCTACGAGTTCCGTTTCGGCATCTGAACGGGCGACGCCGCCGCCTGCATATATGACCGGCCTCCGAGCCGCGGTTATCTCTTTCGCTGCCTGCTCGATAGCTGCATTTTCTGGAATTTTCCTGACTATTTGTGCAGGCTCGCCAAGTGTCACTTCTTCCCGTTCGACCATCGTCTCCGGCGGTAATTCGAAATGCACCGGACCCGGTCGGTCGGACAATGCCTGTCGAAACGCCTCGTGAATGGCGTCGGGAACTTCGCGTGGCCGCAAGACCTGCTTTTGCCACTTGGTGATCGGGCGAGTGATCTCCTTCTGGTCATTAACCTCATGTAGCCCGCCAAAGTTCTTGCCGATAGTTGCTCGCGGAATTTGACCTGCGATTAGCACGACGGGTGACGAGCGCGAAAACGCTGTCGATAGCCCGGCTCCTGCGTTGTAAATCCCTGGGCCGGGGACGACAAGCGCCACGCCCGGTTTTCCAGTTGTGCGGGCATAGCCATCGGCCATGTAGGTGGTGGCCTGTTCGTGCCGGGTGACGATGAACCTGATGCTCGGCTCATCGCGCAGTGCAACGATGATTCCGTACATCTGCACTCCGGGCAGGCCGAATACAACTTCGACACCTTCCTGAACAAGAGATTTTACGAGAGCTTCTCCACCCGAGAGTTTGGGCATGGGTTACCTCTGCACCAGAAGGGTGCGATCGAACATGGTGGCGGGGGCCGTAACAGGCGCACGCAGGTTACCGCTGGAATGCCTGGCTCGCTACACGTTTATATCTGATTCGGGATTCATATATGAGGAGTAGTTATTTGCTGGCACCGCCACTCTGAACTCTATGTGGCCCCGCCTTTCCCCGGCTAAACTCCCCGAATCAGTCAGGTCACCCCCTATCGGAGGGAACGTCGCCCAGCGACCTAATCGTTGGGGGCGATCATGTATTTCACGCCCTCGCCCCCGGCCGATACAGCAAAAGCCTCCGTGATTTCTTCTAGTGGATATCGCCCGCTAACCACGCCAGCGAGGTCTATTTCTGGAAGGAGTTCCAACGCCTCGGCGAACGCATCTCCGGCTCCGAATGCGCCACTCACGGTGATTTCTTTGTAGTGCAGGTCATGAAGATCGACCGGTAGCGGCGAACCGACCGGACTTACACCTACAAGAACTAGGTTGCCACGCGGGCGGATCATTTTCGACACATTCGCCACCAGTTGGGGAACCCCGACAGCCTCGGCACCAATCTTCACTCCGTACCCGCCAGTCAGGTCCTTTACTAATTCAGTCAGGTCGTCCTTCGTAGGGTCGTTGAGAACATCGGCGCCAAATTGCGTACCCATTGCGAGTCGCTTCGGGTTTGGTTCAGACAGGATCACCCGCCCTGCCCCGCGTAGTTTGAGCATTGCCACAGTGAAGAGTCCAAGCAGCCCACCGCCTACGACGAGTGCGTCACAGCCCTGCTCTATCTCACCAATCATATTGAGACATGAAACCACGCACGCCGCGGGTTCGGTCATCGAGGCGGTTTCTGGGTCTAGGCCATCGGGCACGACGTGCGCCTGTCGCTGATCGACCAGCACGTATTCGGCAAAACCTCCCGCCATACGGGGCTCACGTTCGCAGTGCATCGCCGACCATGTCTTGCAGCCCGCGCAATCGCCACACGCGGCGTTGAGAGTGCAGCCAATAATCTTGCCGAGCATGGATGAATCAACTCCGCTGCCGATTTCCACAACTGGGCCAACGAACTCATGCCCCAGCACTTCTGGTGGCGTACCCGGAAAAAGTCCCTGCGTCTTGTGTATATCCGTGCCGCAAATACCAGAAGAGTGGACTTTTAGCACCAGTTGGCCGGGGCCGGGCTTCGGGTCGGGAACGGTGTCTATCGTGAATTCGTCCCTGCCACGCCAGGTCGCTACTTGCATGTTGTCTCCGTACAGGCCCGTATTCAACGGGGTGTCATATGTTTTTGCTCGATACCGGCTGAAAAAATAAATCAAGCAGCGAAATTTTATTCCTGTTGCAGCAGATGGTCTGTCTATCTAGCCCGATAGGTGTCAGAATCATCATGTATTTTTCAGATACGCGAGTGTCCTTGCCGTCAGGCACGACTGGCCCGTTGTCTGAACAGTGAATACCATCGATTCATTCCTCCGGTAACGATCAGGCCTCCGGTAACTATCAAGCCTTCAATAACAATCAGGAAATCCAAATGAAAATCATCGACCTGAAATGCGCGATTATCGGCAAGAACCCGGTGATACGGATCACCACGGACGAAGGTATCGACGGCATAGGGGCGGCTGAAACTGCAAAGCCATATTTAAAGCCGATGGTCATGTTCTACAAAGACATGATCGTTGGGAAAGACCCTACGGACGTCGAACGGGTCATGCTCGGAATCCGTCGCATGGGGGCGTTCAAGCCGTGGGGAGCCGCCGTCAGCGCGATCGAGATGGCTCTATGGGATATTGCGGGGAAAGCTTCCGGCCTTCCGGTTTACAAGCTTCTGGGCGGAAAAGTTCGCGACAAAGTTCAGGTCTACAACGGCAACATTCGTTTCAAAATGAACGGAGTGGAACCCAAGCACTACGCTGAAGTTATGCAGAAGATGAAGGACAGTCCCGAGAACTTCTCGATCATCAAGCAGGGAATTGCTTTTCACGGAAACATGGCGACCGATGTCGATAATTTCTACTACGGAACGCCGGAGAGGGGCGGGAAACACCCGAACCGAGGGCTAATTACCGAGCGCGGATTCAAGCACATGATCGCCTGTATCGAGGCGATGAAAGATGTTCTTGGTGATGAAGTTGGCCTGGCCCTCGACTGTGGTCCCGGCTTCACTGTCACCGACGCGCTCAAGCTGGCGAAGGCTGTCGAGCACCTTAACATCATGTGGCTCGAAGACATGATTACGGGCGATTACACACCGTACGTCCTCGCCGATCTGTACAAGCAGGTCACTCCCTACACGACGACTCCAATCCATACGGGTGAGCAGATTTATCTGCGCCAGAATTTTGTTGACCTGATCGAAAAGAACGCGGTGAACGTACTTGGTCCCGACCCGGCAGACGTTGGTGGTCTGGCAGAAATGAAGTTCATCGCCGAGTATGCCGACCTGCACGGCATCATGTTTGCGCCGCACGGTACGGTGGATGGCCTGATTGGTCTTGCTGCCCATGTACAACTGGCTGCAACATTGCCCGCCAACTACATTGCATTCGAACTGCCCAACGGCGACCCGAGCTGGTGGTACGACATTCTTGAGGGGCTTCCCAACCCGATAGTGAAGGACAGCCACATCGATGTCTGGGACACCCCGGGACTTGGCGTGAAGTTCATCGTCGAAGAGGCGAGGCAGTACCTGCGCGAGGAAGACGCCGATTTCTTTGACGATTAGGGCTTTGTCACAGAACGTCCGGTCGGTTCCGCCCTGCTAATTCCCGATGACGCTGGTTCTTTTTCAGATATCCAGGCGGGTATTTCCTGCTATTTCTGACTGGTTAACGCAGTGTGGCGGCCAGTCGCCAGCTACTCCTGCCAGGACGTTCTCGACACACATCATCGCCATCTTCATGCGGGTGTCGTGGGTTGCGCTGGCAACGTGCGGCATGATGAGGCAGTTGTCGAAGGTCAGCAGGGGGTGGTCAGCTGGCATCGGTTCGGGGACTGTCACATCGAGCGCCGCACCTGCGATTTCTCCAGATTTAAGAGCATCGTAAAGTGCTTCTTGATCGACTACCGGGCCGCGTGTGGTGTTGATGAGAATCGCCGATTTTTTCATCAACTTGAATTGATCCGCCCCCATAAGACCCGTGGTTTCTGCGTTCAACGGGTTGTGCAGTGATACGAAGTCCGAACGTTCGAGCAATTCTTCAAGTGAATCGACATAAGTCGCCCCGAACTCTTCATGCCGCCGGTTACGGTTGTGGTACAGAACCTTCATGCTGAAACCGGCTGCTCGTTTTGCAACCTCGCTGCCTATTCGGCCCATACCGACAATTCCCAAAGTCTTGTGGTGAATGTCGGTACCCAGCAGTCCCAGCGGATCAAAATCGCCCCACTCGCCGCGCTTCACAATGCCTGGCAAATCGTAAACACGGCGCGCCATCGCCATCAAAAGAGCGAATGCTTCGTCGGCCGTACTCTCCGAGAGAACGCCGGGGGTATTGGCGACCGCGATTCCCCGTGCGTTAGCCGCCGCGATATCGACATTGTCGTAACCCACGCCGAACTGAGCGATGACTTTGAGATTGGGCGCAGCAGCCATGACCTCGGCATCAACGGCATTGTTGATGTGGGCGTAGAGGCCGTCGATATCTGCCACAGTCCTGACCAATTCCCCATGCGAAGGTGAGCCATCCTCTTCCCAGATAACGATCTCCGCGCCACTGGCCCGAAGCCTTTGTGCTGCTTCCGGAAATGTGCGGCGCGTTACGAGAATCTTTGACATGTTTTCCGTTCAGTTAGGTCACTGGCTGCTAGCGAAGATTGGTTACTCGCAGTGAAAGTTATAGCTAGATCAATTAACCCCGACCGATGTACGGCATATTCGTGGCCATTATCGTCATGAATTGAATGTTGGTGTCGAGGGGCAGGTTTGCGATAAACAGAACCTGTTGCCCAACGTAATTCACGTCAAAGGTCGGCTCTGGCCTCAATTCCCCGTCTGCCTGCAGAGTGCCCCCTGACATCCGTCCAGTCATGGGTGTGGCCGCATTGCCAATATCAATCTGGGAGCACGCAATGTTGTATTTTCGCCCGTCGAGTGAGGTCGAGCGAGTGAGGCCAGTGACGCCATGTTTCGTCGCAGCATACGGGGCGGAACCAGGCCGTGGGACATGGGCCGATATAGAGCCATTGTTGATAATCCGCCCGCCCATGGGAGTCTGGTCTTTCATAATGAGCATCGCTTCCCGTGTGCAGAGGAACGTCCCCGTAAGATTTATGTCGACAACCGACTGCCACTGCTCGGGAGTGATTTGCTCGAGTGACGGGGCACCTGCGCTGATTCCCGCGTTGTTGAAAAGCACGTCGAGCCTCCCGAACGATTCAATGGTTTTCTTGAATACGTTCGCAACGGCGTCCGTCTTCCCGGCATCGGCTGAAACAGATAGAGCGTTCGCAGAATTGTTTCCGGCCAGGCCCGCTGTCTCTTCCAGCGCATCCAGTCTTCGGCCCACCAACGTCACTTTGTAGCCATCGCCCAGCAAAGCCAGCGCTGCACTTCTGCCAACACCGCTGCCCGCCCCTGTAACTATCGCGACTCTATCGTCTGCCATCTCATTGCCTCCATTTGGATTAACAGGCGGCATCTTACTTCAACAAACCCGCGCGCCGGTGCTTGAATGCACGGTTGCTGCCACCTATCGTCGCATTTGATGCGGTCGGGGAATTTTCTGCCCACAACCGCTCGGTCGTCGGGGCAATCGGTGGCGGGGTGGTCGAGGATGGCCGGTAAGTGGAGAAAAGAACCGAATCCGACGCCGGTCGCTATCGAATCATCTGTCAAACGCGAATCGGCCTCGGAGCGAGGATGCTGCCAGGGCTGGCGGATATGAAAAACCGAACCTGGTGTGACAGTTTTCGATTGGAACGGAAAGCTTCTTAATGACCATCAGATTCATCGGTCGCAGGTTCGATTCCTGCCGGGCCCCAACTAACTGAATACGAGTTCCAGATGCGTGTTTCGGCTAATCTTTTGACAAGGATATTTGCCGTGAATAACGTCGTTGCACCACTCGGCTCATATCGCCTTTTTTTCGATTGCAACTGATGCAAGCTGCTTCAGGTTTCGAAGATCGTTTCTGCCACCGCTGCCTCTGGGGTTTCCATGCTCGACTTCCCACGAGAATCAAGCACCAAACCGTCCGTATGAGCTGAACCACAGCCATCCACCGCACAGGTGGCGCGTTCCGCCGGTGGCATCGAAAATCTGGTGAAACTTTTTCTGAGAATAGTCGGTCATTGCAAACTCCTCGTGCTAGATCGTTTTTCTGTATTTGTGACCAGACGGACACTGATCTATTTGGCAGAGTGCAATGCCATGTAACTAAGAGACTGTTGGGCAACCTGAGAGGCGGTAGAGAATCGACCTGATCTTACATCCACACCGATCGGGATCCCGATCGCAGCAACTCCTTCATGTGCACAGGACGATGGCATGTACCGTACGGGCGTCCGCTGCCACATTCGCAACGTGAGTTGACAGATGCTCGCAGCAACACATGAAGTTCGTGACTTTGCCCCGGCCCCGGCCAGCCTGCGAGATCAGGAAGAGCGCCACGCGCTATCCAAATTTCTGATTTCAGGATCCAGATCGCCAGTTGGTCGACGTATTCAGACAGCGTGTTCTCAACCGGGTTCCATGCTCCCGCGGTGGATGCGTAGAACACGCACGCTGACTTATCCCAGTTCAAGTGACCATGCCTGCTCATTACATCCGTATCCCACCAAGATGGCCGAAGCCATGTCTTCGGGTCAGCGATATCGCTCGGATAAACAATCATCGCGTTCCAGACGTCGGGGATCGAGTCCAAATGGCTGCGTATGGCTTCAATGTCTTGGACCGTCTCGTGTTCAGCAGTGCAGGTTTTCGCTTCAAGAATCTTGCCGTTCTTGGAAAGGTCTACGGTTCTTTCGTGTTCTAGATCAGCGACTACATTTTCGAGCTCTTTGGGATCGGGTTTTGCCCGAATCGGCACCGCCCAGAAACCTGAGTGCTCAGCGTCATTAGGCGGAACCCACTGGGCGTCTGAATACGTATCACGGCACATAGACGCGATGTCACGATCCAGACGCTCAGTGGTGATGCCTGCCATGCCTTAAACGACCTTGTGTGGTCGTGCCGGTCGCGTTGGACGCCTTGGCGTCTCGACCGGCGGCACGTTGTCTGGCTTGCCTTTCGGCGGATCGCCGGGGGTTACCGGCGGAACTCCGTCAGACTTATTGCCCTGATCGTTCTCTGGTGCCATTGGGGTCAGTCCCTCCTTGGCTACTTAATTTCTCTTGGCTTTCAAGAGATGTTTTAAGGATAAAACCTAAATCTTGATCAGTCAAGCAACATTCTTGTGGTTTAGAGCACGAACACAGAGTTCCGCTAATCGTAGTGGTATGCTTGCGTGAGCAAGCACCGAAATTAGCCTATGGAGGATCCTCGATGACGATCGGCATGTTTCTGAAATCAGCGCGCGAAAGGGCTGGTATGACTCTTCGGGATGTCGAACAGGCGGTAAAAGATTCTGGAACCGGAATTAAAGTGAGTAACGGCCATCTGAGTTTGATTGAGAGCGGGAAAGTGGCGAATCCCGAGCCTCGAACGCTTAGTGTTCTGTCCAAAGTTCTGGGCGTAAGTTATATGAGGTGTATGGTCGAGGCGAGGTATGTTGACGAGGCGTCGATTGGTCCCGGCGCCGCATCTTCACAAGTAGCGTTCCGTGGAGCAGAAAAACTGACACCCGATCAACAAAAGCTGTTGCAACAGTTCATCGATCAAATGGCATCGAAAAACAAGTAACAACAATTGCCATCACAGTCGAAATTGGAACTAAGAAAGGCAGCGGATCGACTTCGCATAAAACACGGTATTGTCACGCCTCCGACCAACCCGCACATCCTGCTTGAAGGAAGTCAACTGACATTGATGGACGAATCTTTTGAGGATCTACTGAGAAAATTCAATTTCAATCCTGATGATTTTTCCAAAGTCCAGGCAATGATTAATTCTCAAGAAAAATGCATTGCTGTCCGCGACGATATGAATCCCCGGCGAAAAAATTGGGGATACTTACACGAACTGGCCCATTATGTGTTGGAATGGCACAGGGCGATTTTTGAAGCTTGCCCAATCAGTGCATTGAGTCCCTATATTCGGAAGAAACTCGAGCGCGAAGCAGACCAATTTGCTGCCGAACTCTATTTTCAAGGCTCCGGTTTTATCGAACGTGCAATGGATGGAAAATTCGGGCTGGAAGTCGTAAAAAGCCTAGCTGATGAGGTGTACGACGTTTCTTTCCAAGCGGCGTTCAGTAGATATGCATCCGAAAACCCTGAAAATTGCTCTTTGTTGGTTTGGGAGAACAAAAAAGAGGAGGCCATGCTTCTTGAAGAACCGGAATTAACTCTCAAATACACTATTAACTCAGATTCTTTTTCAGGGCCAAAGACGTATAACGGTACCAAGATGAACCCGAAAAGCGACGTGATAAAAGCCCTTCGATCTGGTGTACTAGATGACGTTTTGGAGCACGAAGTCCGACTGGGCAGAAACTCCAAGAGTACATACCAGGCAAATTCATTCTTCAATCAATACAACGTCTTCACTCTGATTTGGCAAAAGTGAGAAACGGCAGTTCTGGTTCAACCCTGACAAACCGGGATCTTGAACACATCCTGCTCCGGGGTTGGCCTAGTTTCACGGCTTTCGAGGAAACTTAAAGGGAGCGGGATGAGAGAAACGCAGCCAGAGTTCGGACCAATGACCACCCGAACCGACTGCGCAGCCTCCCAGGCGAAACCAGTTCGCCCGGTGTGTCGACCGACTTCCTGTAACAACAAAGCAAGCGGTAACACGCCCATAAGTGCTTCAAAGCAAGTCACAAGACTCGTTCTCGCGCACCATTCCCGGCCTCGGTTCCGGCAGTCCACCATCCTGAGCTTGTTCACCCTGAGTTGGTCGAA
>CAYLWG010000107.1:0-9769 GCA_964387235.1 uncultured Dehalococcoidales bacterium | reverse complement strand
CTGCGATGCGCACGAATTTCGGGCGAATAAGTAATATTTTCCGTGATGTCGCCGCTACGGCACGAGTTAGGCCAGATAACATTCACGTTCTTATCGTGATTACCCGTCGAAACGGAAATTACGTGGCCGATCTTGCGAGTACCCCGGGGTATGGTCTGGTTTGGCACTGGGGTGCAGGAATATACGTTTGATGCGGATCAGAATCTACGGCACATGAGCCATGAGTGATTTCGAAAACATCTCGATAAAATTGCAGTCGGGCACGGTTGTGCGAATTGACGCGTGGCCGGGTTCAGACACTGCGCAGCCGATAATCATCGTCGCTCCAGGAACTTCAGCAGAAGACTGGTCCGAATTCGCTTCGCTACTGGTGGCTTCCCGCGCGCCCGTATTGGCCGGTGTGTCGTCTGCGTTCGAACTGGTGCAGTTCATCTGGGAGATTGGCGAGCCTGTGCTACTGCTTTCACAGGGCGATGCCGCTGCCGGGTGGGTCAGCCAGGTGGTGAACTCGGCCCCTGGGGCTGCCAGCTCTCTGGCCATCTACAACGGGCTAATTCCGATCGATCTGATCGCCGTATCGCACGCGGTACCCACGCTAATTCTGCGTGGACGCCAGAGCAAACTGCATAGTCACGAGGATGCCGTAAGGCTGCTCGAAGCACTTCCGCATTCGATGTTGATCGAGCCAGAAGACTGTGGCGATTTTCCAGCAAGGGACAACCCGGATTCAGCGGCGGCCGCGCTTAACTTGTTCATCACCGGATCGGGTGAGTCAGCCGACAGTTATACGGATTCTGAGCCGGTGGACCCAAAGTCCTGAGTAGCCTATGCGGACGGCAGTAGCGGCAGGCCATCAACACCAACATGGTGGCGTTCGAGTGTTCCGGCGTCCTTGACTGTGACATAGATATCGCCGCTCCCCGCTGGGCCGAACGCAATGTTCGTGGGTTGGTTTCCGCCAACCGGAATCCGCCGGATGACCTCTCCGTTTGTGCCAATTACGGTCACATCTCCCTGTCCCACGACCGTGCAGTACAGGTCTCCGTTTACTGCAACAGCCAGACCGTCACCGCCTTTGAAACCGGGTCGTTGGGTGCGATCGACCAGATCGGCAAATTTTTTTCTTGGGCCCACAGGGGAGGCCGGAGTGGCATCGCCGTTCCATTCGTACCGGTACAGTAGGCCATTTGCGGTGGTAGTCACATACAGTGCCCTGTCCTTTCCGAACGCCAGTCCGTTCGCGAACTTCAGGCCGTCATCGAGTATGGTCACCGACATGTCGCTAAGGTCGATGCGAAATAGCTTCCCTTCGTACGGGTAATTTTTTCGCTCGTCCACTGGTACACCCTGAAATTCCGGCTGGCCGACGCCCGAATCGGTCATGTACAACGCACCGTCCGGGCCAAACGCAAGATCGTTCGGGAACAGGAATTCGGCCCCGCCACCGCCGGTGAGCACGACTTCTGTTGTGCCATGGAGATCAACTTTCAGCAGCGACGGTGGGTTCAATGATTCGGCGACCCACAGCGACCCCTCTGAGTCCAGGATCATACCGTTGGGCCGACCGGTCTTGACGATCACACGTTTGCTGGAACCGTCGGGCGAGATAACCGATACCTGCCCCGTTTCGGCGCTCATCTCGACCACCGCCCAGCTCCCGTCGTCGAGTAGCACGGGTCCTTCGGGTTCGCCGAGGCCTGCGTGAAATATCGTTCCTTCGATCAATTTGTGAACCCCACTGCCCTTGTGCCGTCGAATCGCCCAAAATATAAAGCAAAGGTCGTCGCAAGGTATTTCCAGAATCGCTGAAACAAGATCACGTTCGACATCTGGCAGTCTGTGGCTGTGAGCGCCACGTTGATGTACCTTTAGTTTGTTGGGTCGTGAACATTCGGGTGTGTGCCCGAGAGACAGGGAGGAACAGACCTCCGTTCGAAGAATCCAACTAGCACAGTGAGTGTGATGGCAGTCGCGTAATCCTTGATTCCACCGGCTTCGGGGGCACATCAGGGACGGGGCTGGGTCGGCATGCCGATCCGCTGTTATTCAGCGCAAAACCTACCATCGGACTCGCAAGGTGATGAATAAGTGAAAGTTCTATTTCTACAGGACGTCCGTCCCAAGGCCCGCGCCGGCGATGTAAAAGATGTCAAAATTGGCTTCGCTCGAAACTACCTGATCCCACAGGGTTTCGCAGTTCAGGCAACTGAGCACGAGCTAAGACGAGCTGCCGGTTTGCGCCAGCAAGCTGATGACCGTCGACTCCAGGAAGCCAAAGAATGGCAGGATGTCGCAGATTCCCTTAAAGAAGAGAAGATCCGAATTCAGGTTCGGACCGGTCCAACAGGCCGACTGTACGGCTCTGTTACGAGCGCAATGATCGCAGCCGAGCTTTCCAAAATGACAGGCCGGGATATTGACCGCAAGGGAATTAAAATCCCTGCTCCGATCCGCGCTGTCGGCGACTACAAGATACCCGCCAGGCTTGTCGAAGGTGTTTCTGCCACGCTGATAGTGGAAGTTGTGGCCGACGACGCATCGATCGAACTGAACAGGCAGCTTGAGGAAGTTTCTGACCTGATCGTTGAAGAAGACAAAAACATTCTTGACCCCTCGTTCGAGGACATTCTTGCGGCTGCTGAAGCCACGATTCAGGCTGGCGCTAACAGCGATTCCGAGGAAGCTGACGACGATTCTGACGATTCGTCCAGCGACGGTGATTCTGAAGCAGAGTCCGGTGAGTCGGAAAAGGCGTCTGAAAAGAACTCCTAATAGCCGATCCGGAACCCCAATTCGAATCCTCATCCACCCGGGGCGCAGCCGCCTCGGGTGGATGTTTTTAACGGCGAGAGTGTATCGAATTTTCCGAATTGAACTGCGTTGGGGATAACGTGTGGAATGTTGTGGATAACTTCGCCTGGAATATTCCGACTTTCGCGCTTCTATCTAGGGCGACCGCGCTTGTATAGTGCACGTCACCTGTGCAAGCCGACCGACTCCCCCCACATGACCTGAACGCCGAGGAATCTGTACTCGGTTCGATCCTGATTGACGGCGTGACGATCACCCAGATCGCAGGCTTTCTTTCGGCCAATCATTTCTATCGTGAGATAAACCGGCAGTGCTTCGAAGCCTGTCACGACCTGTTCCAGCGCGATGAGGCCATTAACCAGGTCACCATCACCCACGAACTCGAAAACCGCGGGGTTCTCGAAAATGTAGGAGGCCCGGCTTACCTGTCGCACCTCGTATCGGTAACCCCGACTTCGGTTCACATCAAGCACTACGCGAATCTGGTTCACCGAACTGCCACGATGCGCAGGCTTATCGCTGCGGCAAGCGATATAGCCGAAATCGGTTACCGGGACGACCCCGACGTAGACGTAGCGCTATCGGCCGCCGAGGATGCGCTGTTCAGCATCAGGCAAGGCACGCAGACCCGCGATTTCGTTCCGCTGTCTGAATCGCTCACACCGTACCTTGAGGAATCGTCAGCACTCGATCAGGTTGACGGCGAGCGAGGCACCGCGCCGATTGTCACCGGCTACAAGCGGCTTGATGAACTACTTGTCGGGGGCCTCCAGCGGTCGGACATGATCGTGCTAGCAGCGCGCCCGTCGGTCGGGAAGTCGATGCTCGGGTTGAATTTCACTCTTCACGCAGCGAAAGCCGGGCACAGGATTGGGATTTTCTCGCTGGAGATGGGTCGCGAGCAGATTGCGATGAGACTGCTCGCCGCCCAGTCCAAAGTGAATATGCAGAAGATACGAAGCCGTATCCAGTCTCCAAGCGAAGAAGACCAGGTGATCAACTCGATTGGACTTCTCTCCGATCTGACTATCTATGTTGACGACACGCCGTTTCAGACCGTAGCCGAGATGCGGGGCAAGGCGCGCCGCCTGCAGATGACACACGGGCTGGACTTCCTGGTTGTCGATTACATGCAGTTGATTAACGGTGGATCAGGTGGTCGCGAAGGTAACCGCGCACAGGAAGTTTCGGAAATTTCGAGACAGATGAAGGGAATGGCCCGGGATCTGCATATTCCGGTGCTTGCCATATCGCAGTTGAGCCGTGCTGTTGAGCACCGCACATCGCACCGACCGATGCTTTCCGACCTGCGGGAGTCGGGTTCGATTGAGCAGGATGCCGATGTCGTCATGTTCATCCACCGCGAAGAAAAGTTCACGACGGAGGATGAATGGAACAAATCGAACCCAACCCAGCCGTTCCCCCGTGACCGAGCTACTTTGATTATTGCGAAACACAGGAACGGTCCCACGGACGAGGTAGAGATGACCGTTCGAGATTGGATTGGGATTTTCGAGGAATTGCCGTACCGTGCCCAATCGGCCCCGAGTCGTGTTTCCAGTACTTCAATGCCTGGAGTAGCGCGGTGAAAGAAGGATTCCCACGCGGGGTCCAGTTCACTCCGGTCCCAGACCCGCTACTGGCGTCGCTTCTCGAAGAGATCGATTCTCTTGACGAGTTGAAGGTTGTTTTGCGCGTAATTCACGGTCTGCACAGGCAACGAATAGTGCCTTCTTCGATCACCCGCGACGAACTCTATTCCGATCGCACAGTATCGGCGATGCTTGGTGCTTCGGGAGATGAACTTGAGGCCGCAGTAGACGAAGCGCTTGAAGCCGCTTCGGAGCGCGGCGTGTTACTGATACTGGTTACTAATGATGATGCTTCCGGCAAGGTGGGGAGGGGCATGAGTTCTGCTGCCAGACCGGCGCACGAACGTATCTATCTGAATACGGAGCCTGTTCGCCGTGCGCTTGTACGGATTGGCATCGACCCCGCGACCAACAAGAGCAGCAAGCGCAGCCAGAGCGCCAGTTCTGGAATTTCTGGCAGACAACGTGAAACATGGCCCGACACCGACGCTGCTCTACCGGAGCTAAGTGCGGTAACGTTTTATGAGCAGAACATAGCTTCGGTCACGCCAGTGGTAGCCGAAAAAATACGCATAGCATTGGAACAACACCCGGAAGATGAAGTTCTGCTGGCGATTCGAACGGCGGCAGAAGCAAACGTACGAAACTGGAACTACGTTGGTGCAATCCTTCGCCGATGGGCGACAGAAGGCAGACCCGAGGAGCTAGACGATGAAGGGGATGGAACCGCTCGACGAGATCTTCAAGAGGATAGGTCAGACGAGTTCTACGAGGAGTACATCAAGCGACAGCGAGCCAGAGGAAGCCGTTAGCGCTGAGATTCACTGCGATATCTGTGATGACAAGCGGTGGTTTGTGGTCGCTCCGAACGAGGATTCTCCGGCATCGGCCCGGACGGTCGTCCCCTGCCAGTGCCAGGAGCGTGTCTGGGGCGTTACGTCGTCAGACAGGATCAGGCAATACTCGGATCTGGGACCACTCGAACGACTGACGTTCGATACGATCGAGCTCGGGACTCGCGACACGTATTCAGACCCGGCAAGCTTCAGAGAGGCATATCACGCAGCGCAGAGGTTCGTTACCGACCGGCAGGGCTGGCTGGTGCTGTGTGGCGCATCGGGGACCGGGAAAACACATCTTGCAGCCGCGGTTGGCAACGCATTGGTTGAGGCCGGACAGCCAGTGCGCTTCGTTTCTGTGCCCGACTTACTGGATCACCTGCGGTCGGCTTTCGACCCTGCCATCGGTGCGCAGTACGACCAGATATTCCTGCAGGCCATCGAAGCGCCGATTTTGATACTCGACGACCTGGGTGTGCAGTCGTCTACTCCGTGGGCTGACGAAAAGCTGGATCAAATTCTCACTCACCGCTATAACCGGCGACTTCCTACGTTGGTTACCACGGGAATCCAATTTGAAGAACTAAATGATCGGCTGCGCACGCGGCTTGGGGATCCATATTTCTCGACCGTCATGCGTATTAAAGCCGGTAGCGGAACGCCAGATGTGCGAGATTCAGGATTGGGCTCCCGCCTGGCTGAGACGATGACTTTTGAAAGTTTTTCCAGGCGAGGTGCGGCCGGAGCATCAGCTGCCCAGAGACGATCACTGGCCGAGGCTTACGATGCTGCGAAGGTTTTCGCCGAACACCCTTCCGGCTGGCTTTATCTTGTAGGCCCTACGGGTGTTGGCAAAACCCATCTTGCAGCGGCCATAGTTGGCGAAGGCATCAAGCAGGGAAGCGAAGTGCTGTACAGGTTCGTGCCAGACCTGCTCGACGACCTTCGTCGCTCGTACGGCCCGACAGGTAATAAATCGTTCGACTATACGTTCGGCAAGGTGCGCGATGTAGAACTGCTGGTACTTGACGACCTTGGGGCTGAAGCCTCGACAGCGTGGGCGGAAGAAAAGCTGTACCAGCTGATAGTCCACAGGCACGATGCGATGATGCCAACGGTATTTACCAGTCGGATAGCACTCGAAACTGTCGGTGGCTCAGAAACGCGGATTACAACCCGGTATTCAGATGCCATTGTTTCGAGACTGAGCGACGCCAACGTTGTGGCAGAGCGCTACCTGTCAGCACCAGATTTCCGGCATCGCGGGGCTACTCCCAGGCCCCGGACATCGCGCGGAAAGTCACAGCGCAGGTGACTTTTGAGTTGCCGGAGTCTGGCGACTGTGTTTTCTGCTCGATCGTGGCCGGAAACTCTGAGGCACGTTGGGAAGTAAGCCCAGATGGCGGGGTGGCAGCCGACGGTGCGTCATGCGGCGGAATCTCATATCGCACAACATCAGAAAGCCGCACCACAGTCGTTTGTTTTCACAATCAGCTGAAGTGGGCGCGGGTGATGCTGCTGATCGTCCCGGTTCAGCATATGACCCAGAAGGAGTTCTGGACTTCGCCGGTGCTTACCGATGCTGCCTCGCTGGCCGTCGAAATGGGTGATAAACACTGTGGTGCCGACGGCTATCGGGTGATCTCTAACTTCGGGCGGGTGGCGCACCAGAGCCAGGCTCACGGGCATATTCACGTCGTGTCCGGCACATCCCGCCAGATCGATGACGCCAGAAAGACTCCACTAAAAGACAGAACGCTTGATGCCGACGCCAGCGGTTTACCGGGTGATGACCTGAACATAAGCGGTCTCGCGTTCGATGAATACGACATGGATGAGGTGCCGTTCGCAACTAAGATATCGCCTTCAGAATCATCCTCTGAATTTGCGGTAACGCAGCGTGAGTTCTGGGGCTCTGACCGGATACTATCCGCTTCACAGGCCGCTCTGAAAATAGGCGACCGTTACTCCCCGGCGGGCTACCGATTAATGTCGAGTTTCGACCCTGCCGGTCGCCGTGACGATAAAGGCGATGGCAACAACATTGCGGGTCTTAACTCTTCAGGACTGTTCTTGCTCGGTGGCGGCCAGTTGGGGCTTTACGTTTAGCTGCACCGCCTACTCTACCCAACCACATTAACCTGCAAAGATCAGGCGTCAAACAAAGCGGGCGGTTGCCATCGACCCTACCGCGATAACGACCAGCACGGCGTTCAGGTAGCCAAGCGAGGATAGCCGTCGCCTGTATTCACTGAGCCGCTGTTCCGATTCCGGAGTGATATCTCCTCTGGTGGCATCGGAATTCTCAAAAGCCCGTCTGAGTTTCGCCGTTGCCATGCCGGCAAACCCGGAAATGAAGAAGGCTGCGAGCGATGCCAGAAGCCCGATCAAAATCATAGTGCCCCAGCCAGGCTGACCCAGATCGGACATGCTGCGCCCCGGTGTCATGGATATCAACGCGAACCCCGACAGGATTGTGAGGACCGCCGCGCTCGTTATCCACAGGCTGTTCAGCTTGCTTGTTCGGCGTAAGAGCTGCCGTTCAAGCTCTGCAGAACTCGACCTGATGCTTGGTTCCAGGAGGACGGCAAGATAGATGGCCGCCCCCACCCAGAACGATCCAGAAATTATGTGAACTAAGCGGGTGATAACGAGCGCGAGATCCAAATCAATTCCTGTCTAAACGAATCGGGCCATTGCCATGCAAACAACAGCAAAGGTCACGAAAAACGCGCCCACTCGAGCCGTAATTTTTGCCCGAAACTGGAGTTTCTTCATCTCGACCATCTCGGCCGATTCAGGTTTTCGCCCGGCGAAACTGGCTCCCAGAATCCCCATTTTCTTCGATGTCAGACCAGAAATTGTGCCCGAAGCATAGCCAATCAGGGAAAAGACAAATCCACTAAAGATCATCCCGCCCCAGCCGGTTGACCACAGTACTTCGAAAAGTCCATCGGGGCGCACACGGAACGCCAGAACCACACCAACGAGAATAGTCAACCATGCGGCCGTATGTAGAAGAATTGTCAGCGGCTTGACCATGTGCTTCATCACCGCGGCTGAATGCTCCGGGCCAGCCTTCGCCAGTGCCGGCTGCAATATCACGGCAAGGAATACAGCGCCACCAACCCAGATAACTCCGGGGACGATGTGTAAAAGCCTGAGTACAACTATCTCTGAGTCCATTGTTCCCTCGATCCCATCTGGATCAACCCAACTTGGCAAGCCGTGCGAATTCGCAAGCAAGATTACCAGCTTGGCTTCACGTTATTCAGGAATTCGAGGTCGAATTCGCTTGCAGGCGTGGTGATAGTGGCGAAGGACAGCGGGGCGGTATCGCGTTACAGTTCCTGCTTATGGTTGTCACTGACGCTTATTTACACTGAACGCAACTTCGCCCGATCACTTGATCGCAGATTCTCGAAATTGCTTTCTGACCACTACTGCTCGTTTCTTGAAAAAATGAATATCACCAATATCACTGTCTTTCCGCTTGTGAGCCAGCGGCCCGAATTGAGGGTGGGGAAGCCCATTCACCCGAGCTGGTGGGGCTACGACCAAACTCTGATCAGAATCGACACCGAGGGCGGCATATCCGGCTGGGGTTGCACGGGTGTTCGGTGGGAAATGGCTGACGCAGCGATGAAAGTGCTCTGGCCCCACTTGATCGGCCAGGATTCGCTACAGCCGGAAGCTGTCACCGAACGGCTGCACCAGTGGACTTTCTGGTACGGCCGCGGCGGGGCTATGACCAGCTATATCGGTGCGGTGAATCACGCCCTGTGGGATATTCTGGGCAAGCAGACCGGGCTATCGATTTCGCGACTGTTCGGTGGGCGTTATGTCGAGAAGCTGAAGCCGTATGCGTCGATGCTTTTTTCATGGCCGGTCGACGAGATGGTCGAAAATATTGAATCCGGGCTGCAAAATAATTTCCGCGCATTCAAGCTTGGCTGGGGCACGTTCGGACGCGAGCGAAACCTGAAGCACGACGAAGAACTGGTCCGCACAGCCCGCAAAACTATTGGCGACGATTCAGAGTTGATGGTCGACCCGGGTGGCTCAGATGTGTTCTGGCATGGCGATCTCAAGTGGGCCATCGAGGCCGCAAAGATGCTGAAAGATTACGACGTAACTTGGTTTGAGGAGCCGCTTCGTGCTGACGATATCGATGGCTACAAACGCCTTACCGAGGTTTCACCGGTGCGCATTGCAACAGGTGAGGTAATCCGGGGTCGCCTGAACTTCGAGCCGTTTATCACGGGGCGGGCGTGCGACATTCTGCAGCCCGACCAGACGATTTGCGGTGGGTTATCGGAATCTCGCAGGATCTGGCACCGAGCTTACGACAACAACATTCAGGTTGTGATGCACGGCTGGAACACGGCGGTTGGGGCCGCTGCCGACCTGCAACTTTCGGCCTCCATGCCCAACGGCCAATATCTTGAATACTGGCATCCGGCTCCCTACGTGAGCGGAATTCTTGCAGAGCCTATGTTGCTCGACGACGATGGCATGTTGCCGATT
>CAYLWG010000106.1:3219-9807 GCA_964387235.1 uncultured Dehalococcoidales bacterium | reverse complement strand
CTACGGTCGAGAGGGTCGATTTCATCGGCATTCTGAGGAGCTTCTGTTATTCCTTTCAGGAGCGTGCTCAGGGCGTTTTCTTGCCGAGGAGAGAGCGCCAACCCGGCGACCGCGCGCTGGGAACTTGCGTAGGCTTCAACAGAATCGGCGAGTTGAGCCGCTCCGCGTTTCACAGCGGCGGCAGGGTTGTTCAATTCGTGTGCAACGCCCGCGGTAAGGGTTCCGAGTTGTGCCATGCGTTCGCTCTGACGCAGCAAGCCTTCGGTTGAGCGGAGGCGTGCCACGACTGTATCGAACATCGAGCGTGCTGCCGAAGGGCTGCAGTCAAGCAGTTGGTCAAACGCAGCTTTTTTTATTTCAAGCAGTGTCGTCGCAGCGCCTGCTCTGGCACTGGCCATTCTCGGCGATTCATCGAGCAGCGCCATCTCGCCGAATACGTCTCCGGGCCCCAGCACGTTCAGCAACACCTGACGTTTTTCAGATACTTTGAGAATTTCGATCTCGCCACTGTCTATGACGTATGCCGTCACACCCCGGTCGCCTTCCTCAAAAAGGATTTCGCCTTTTTTGAGTTGTCGAGTAGTGATGGCCTCTGCCAGATCACGAAGATCGGCTTCGGGTAGATCGGCGAATAGTGGGACTTTTCTTAGCGTGTCTTTCATCAGACCGTCGATAAATACTGGTGAACAAAACTCACACTGAGCGCACCCTGGCCGACTGCTGTTGCCACCCGTTTTATAGTGCCCTGCTGCACGTCGCCAGCGGCGAATATCCCTGGCACGCTGGTTTCGGTCATGTACGGGTCGCGCTCAAGCGGCCATTTGGTTGTGCCTCGAACCAGGTCGGCTCCGGTAAGGATAAATCCTGCATCATTCAACTCGATAATGCCGGTGACCAGATCCGAGTGGGGCACTGCACCGATGAAGATAAACATGGCGGCAGCTTCCAGCTTTTCGACACTTCCAGACTTTCTGCACCAGATGTCGATCGCTTCGAGTTTAGTTTCACCGTGTGCTGCTGCGATCTCAGAATTGAACCGAACCTCGATGTTGGGGGTATCGGATATCTGGTCGATCAGGTACTGCGACATGGTCGACTCGAGCGATTTTGCTCGAACCAGCATCGTTACGCTGCTGGAGAACTGCGAGAACAGCATCGCCCCCTGACCCGCCGAATTCGCCCCGCCAATCACTACGACGGGCTGATCGCGATAGAAAGTGGCTTCAGTGTTAGCGGCCCCGTAGTAAATTCCCGCGCCGGTAAATTTTTCTACCCCTTCAACGTCGAGCTTTCGCACAGTCATCCCGGTGGCGATTACCAGAGCCCTGGTCATCAGTTCCGAGCCATTCGCCAACTCGATGATTTTGTACTGACCCTCGGAGCGTATGGCCACAGCATCGACTGCCGTGAGAATTTCGGCCCCGAGACGACGTGCCTGGGTAGATGCCCGGCGTGCCAGGTCGGCCCCGCTAACGCCGTTTGGAAAGCCAAGATAATTTTCGATACGGGAACTGGATCCTGCCTGCCCACCGGGCGCAGCGCGCTCAACCATGGCGGTGCGTAGCCCTTCCGATGCCCCGTACACTGCTGCTCCCAATCCGGCCGGGCCTCCGCCGATGATTATCAGGTCGTAGACAGGGTGTTCGGCTTCGGTTTGCAGCCCGATTTTTTTTGCCAGAGTAATGTTGTCGGGTTTGATCAGATGCGTGCCATCGGGGAAAAACACGATTGGAATGTCGTGGCTGTCCCCGTCCCCGTCACTGCTGGTCGTATGGTTTATTCGTTCGACTTCTGCCTGTGCTTTTTCATCGCGTTCGATGTCCATCCACCGATAGGGAATTTGCTGGCGTGCAAGGAAATCTTTGACTTCGTGAGATTTGGCCGACCATAGTGCGCCCGCAACCCTGATGCCATCGTAGCGAGCCGGAGCGGTCGCTTCCCAGTCGTCCAGCAGGTCGTCAAGGACCGGATATAGCAGTTCTTCGGGCGGGTCCCACGGCTTCGACAGGTAGTGATCCAGCCCTACAGAGTTAATGCCGGAAATTGCAGCTTCGGTATCGGCATATGACGTCAGTAGCACTTTTTTAGCGTCGGGAAATATCAGGCGGGCCTCGGCGAGAAATTATGTGCCGGTCATATCTGGCATGCGTTGATCGGCAAGGAACAGGGCCACTGAATCATCGCGGTCCTTAAGCCGTTTTAGCAGGTTGAGCGCTATTTCACCTGACCCGGATTTTACGATGCGGTACTTGCTACCAAAATGGCTTCTCAGATCGCGTTCAACGGCGTTCAGTACCTGCGGTTCGTCGTCGACACAGAGAATGGTCGGTGCTGGCATGTATCGGTTTTACCTGCCCTGATATTGAAATAGTGGCGTTATTTTTGGGGCAGCTTTGACATTGCTGACGCAACAAAGGCATCGCTAATTTGAGAATCGTTGATCGAAGAAGCGATTTCGCTAATCAACTTTTCGCATTCGGAAACAACATCGACCACCGCCTGGTCATTGTTTTCGCCGCTACTTACGATTCCTGCGATTGCCGTGCTGGCCTGAAGGGCCGCTGGCAGCATACCAAGTCGAAGGGCTTTTGTTTTCGATTCGTTGAACGATTCCAGTGCAGATTCCTGCTCGCCCGCGGCCTCTTTCATCATCCCGCGCATCAGTCCGAAAAACGGTGAATAGTGCTGCATTTTGTCTGCTTCGGCTAATTTTTGTGCTTCGCCCAGAGTTGCCAACGCTGCCGGAATGTCGCCGTCCATCATTTGCAGCATTCCCTGGCCCATCAGCAGCTGGGGCTTAGAGATAATTTTGGTGGCTGAAGGAACATTCAAGCCCTTATCGAACATCTCGGCTGCTTTTTCTGCATCTCCGAGAATCAGAGCGCAGAATCCGATATCACCCCACGCCATAGCTCCCATAACAGTGCCAAGCGGCTTCTCTATCGCTTCGAGTGACTGCTGGTGAAGTTGTTGTGTAGATTCCACTCGAACCGGGTCGATGTCGAGTTCGATCGAACCCAGCAACGCGGAAACGGCTGCTTCCATGTATGCCAGCCCGGCCGCCGTGCTTGCGGTGAGTGATTCGCCACCGATTTTCAACGCTTCGTCGAAACGTCCCTGCATGCGGCAGACGAGTGCTTGCATGAGCTTGCCAAGAGCTTCACCCTGTCCGGCACTGATTCGCTCTGCTATTTTTGCGCCATCGATTGCCGCCTGATACGAAGCTTCGAGATCGCCGTTGCGCAGGTGGTAGAAGGAAATCGGAAATGCCTTCAGTTCGGCTTCCCATACTTTATTGCCTGTCTCCAGCGCCAGTTCCAACGCTTCGTTTGCCATCTTGAAAGATTCATCGAAGCGGCCCATGTATAGCAACGTATTTGCTATGTGTGTGAGGCCGAAAAGGCGTGCTTCCACATCGTCGATCTCTCGCCCGATTCTTTCGGCGATTTCCAGGCTGCTGTATGCCTGGTCGAAGTTTCCAAGGGTTGTTTGAATGTAGCAATTCGTCATGTGCCGTTCGGCCTGACCGCGCACGTCGTTACATGAGAGTGCCACTTCTTCGGATTGTTGAAGTGCGATATCGGCACGTTCTACTTCACCCCGCATCAACCCTAAGATGAACGCCGTTTTGTTCATAGCGGAAACGCGCATTTCGTCTGCGTCGAGAAGCGCGGCCACCTCTCGCATCTTTTCGTAGGTTCCCAGAGCCTCGTCAACCTGATTGGAAAGCGACAGGGCAGAACCGAGACCTTCGTATACCAGGCGGGCAAGTACCGGGTCGGCGTCGGCCCCCCTGGCTTCGACTATCTCGCGGGCTTGCTTGTAGACTGCGATCGCTTCGTCGGTGGCGTAGACCTTTGCAGAAATACTTGCAGCACTCACAATGTAGGGCAGCGCTCGATCGGTTTCACCGGCCGCAAAAAGATGGCGGGCTATATCGGATATTCCTTCGGGTCGGTTGGCTTCAAGGAACTCGGCGATCTTTCTGTGCATGCTGCGACGGTCGCCCCGCAGCATGGATTCGTAGGCAGATTCCTGTGTTAACGCGTGTTTGAAAATGAACATGCGCTGGGTTCGCCCGGCTGATTTTCCGTTCGTACCGCCCGGGCGAACAAGGCCTTTTTCACGGATTAACTCTCGGCGTTGTAGTTCCAGTAGCGCGGTGTCGAGTACCGCTTTATCACCCACTAATGCCGCAACCTGCTCATCATCGAACTCTCTGCCGACGACCGCGGCTGTCTGTAACACTCGCTTCGATGAATCGTCGAGTGCGTCGAGCCGTGCTGTTAGCACCCCATTTAGGGTACTGGGAACTTCTATCTGGTTTATTTCCTGCGTGGCATGCCAGTGGCCGTCCCGGCGGACTACCAGCCCGCGGTCGAGCAGTGTGCGGATTACTTCTTCAACGAAGAACGGGTTGCCTTCGGCCTTTTCGAGAATCAGGCTTCTAACCTTTAGCGGCAGATCATCGACTTCCAGCAAGTTTGCAACGAGTTCGCGCGCATCCGTTGCTTTGAGCGGCTGGAGCGTTATTTCGACATGCCGGTGCCCGAAATCTCGGGCGGCGAATTCGTAATACTCCCACGACCGCTCGTGTCGCCTTGGTCGAAACATTCCGATCAACATCAGCGGACACCGATCGGCGATTGGCATCAGGAGTTTGATGAGATCGAGCGAAGTTGGGTCAACCCAGTGCAGATCATCGAACACGAGTATTAGCGGTCGGCTTTGTGCCAGTTCTTGAAAGAACGAAAAGACTGCGTTGAACGTTTTTTCCCTTGCACGGGGAGGGTCGAGGTATCTGACGACTTCCAGGTCCTCGCCTGTCGGGGTTGTTCCAACGATAGCGGCAAGGTGCGGCGCCGATCTCGGACCGCTATCTGGTGTCAACTGAATAATCGCTGATTTGAAATTTTCGTATTCCAGCGACTCGATGGCAAGGCCGGTATTCGATAATGCCGATGTCAGGATGTCGGTAAAAGGAGAATACGGAGTTTTAGTTTCGTATGAAAGTGACCGCCCCTCCAACCACAATGCGTCGTGATTCGCAGCGGTAATGTTGCGGAATTCCGCCATCAGCCGCGACTTTCCAAGACCGGCCTCCCCCATCAGAGAAACTATCTGCCCCCGTCCTTCCGCGAGTTCCCGTGCGGCGGTTTCAAGGGTTTTCATTTCCGTTGACCGACCGATTAGCGGCGAGTCGAGCCCTTCGATTCCCCGAAGCTGGCCGACTTCGCTGATTACGGAGTTGACTCGGTACGCCTGAACCGGCTCGGTTTTCCCTTTTACCTCGACTCCGCCGAGGTCTGTGAAATCGAAGAACGGTGCTACCAGTCGATGCGTTTCCGATGTGATTTGAATCGTGTCAGGGGCCGCGGTCTGCTCCATTCGTGCCGCTATGTTGATAGCGTCGCCGAGCGCGGAATATTCGACTCGAAGGTCGCTGCCCACTTCGCCCACTACAACCAGTCCGGTATTAATTCCGACTCGAACTGCGAGATCGAATCCCCATTTCTTGCGAATTTGTTCTGCGTAGGGCCTTACAGATTCGAGAATGTCGAGGCCCGCGAGTACGGCGCGCTGGGGGTCGTCTTCATGGGCTATCGGTGCGCCGAAGAAGGCAAGAATAGCGTCGCCCATTAACCGGGCAAGGGTTCCTTCATATTTGTAGACCGGGGCGATCAGGTGCTCGAATGCACCATTAATTATTTCCGCCCAGTCTTCGGGGTCGAGCGAGCCTGCAGCAGCAGTCGAACCCTGAACATCGCAGAACAACATCGTGACGACGCGGCGTTCGCCGGACATGCCCCCGGCGGCGCGGGCCGTTTCGAGTTTCGAGAGTAATTCGGCAGGGACGTACTGGGCCAGCCGACTGAGGACTTCTGATTCTGCGGCAGTTGTCGATGATGCGACGGTCGTAGATGACGGAGTGGCTGGAAGTGTCTGTGCTGGCGAAGCAGGTGCTGAGATGCCAGTTTTTGCACCGCACGAGAAGCAAAATTTCGCGTCGACCGGTAATTCGGTGCTGCATTCTGCACAGAGGTTTTGAAGGGCATCTCCGCAGCCCATGCAGAATTTCGCCCCATCGGGATTATCGGTTTTACATGATTGACAGATCATTCAACCCTCACGGTCGGTCCCCGCTATTTATTCATTCAGTTTCCAGGGAATGGTACTCATGTGTGATGTCTTCGGCGGTCACTTTTACAGTTCGGAATCCCGAGGGGTCATGCCACAACGGGAAACCGACCGGGCCGGAACTTATGACTTCGATCCCGTTTCCGCTCACGATGTTGTTCCGGTGCCAGTGGCCCGCAAAGTTGGCCTTGATGCCGTGATCGGCCGCTATCTCAAGGAGCGGTTTTCGATACCGCCTGGTGATTGACCAGGGGTTATCCGGTTCATCGGGAGTTTTGATGAACAGAGGGTGGTGACTGAACAGAACGATTCGGCCTGAGCCCTGAGCGGCATCAGGATTTTTAGCGTGCAGTGTGCTGACGATTATGGCTTCGGCTTCTACAAACGCCAGCTGGGCCTTCGCCTGAGCTGCCAGCGGGCCGGGCGAGGTGAAAAGAGTTGAATTGATAA
>CAYLWG010000106.1:0-3198 GCA_964387235.1 uncultured Dehalococcoidales bacterium | reverse complement strand
GACGCCACCATGTGAAAACGCGTAATAGTCGGAACCGAAGTTTTTGCGATAGCGTTCAAGCGATTCGTGGTTCGGGTTTGTGTGGTCGATAGCGATATCGTGATTACCCGGAACCCAGTGAAGCGGTATCGAATAATCGAGCAGCGCGGCAATTCGCTTCACCTCGGTAACCTGTTCATCGTTGTCGCTGTTGTTAACCATGTCGCCACACACTACGACAAATGCTGGCTTAAGCCGGTTGGCGTGCTCTATGGCTCTGGTGAATAGTTCGGTTTCGGGTGCGAACCCCGTTATGTTCGAGAGTAGCGACTTCCGAATTATCAGCCCGCGCTCGGCCAGGTCAGCGATTTCCGCGTCGGTCTTACTGCTCGAGGATGCGAACATCCCGAACTGGGGATCGGCCAACTGTACGAAGGAAAAATCGGTCATCGAATGTACTTGCTCCCACGCAATCGGGTGATTCGTCTGCCCGAAGAAGAATCGACTCTCGCGAAAAAATTATTCCCACACAAGTTAAGTTTGTACCGGGCAGGATACCCGCTCGGTTCCACGAGTGTACTGTTCTCAATCAACGCGCTGGGCGGCGCATTATTTGCCCGAGACACCCCGAAGACACGCCGATAGCCGATGAAACCGCGCTAATTCCCAACCTTCCTGTCACTCGGTGCGACCGAGCAGGCCTAACAGGTGAGCCTGTGGATTATCGTTCCCGGGATTACGGGCCGGGGCTGAAAATACTGCCCGGTAGTCCTTGTTATCGGCAACGGCCTGGGCCATCGGGATGCACATCTGCACGAGGAATTCGTCTAACGCAGCGTCCTGCTTCGACCCGATTGCGATATCCCACCCGTGGATCAGCGTATCGAGGAACAACTGCTTCGAATACTCAGCACCGGTTATCGGTCCTGACGAAATCTGGCATTCCCGGGACATCGCATCGGGCTGGGCCAGTATGGCCTGTACCTTTTTAGCCGTTTCGATATATACGCCAGCCGGATCACTCCCCACGAGATCGCCTTCAAACTCATCGCCGACCTCCTCGATGGTCCGGCCATTAAAGAGGGCGACCATCCACACATTTTCATAAACGATGTGGTTTACGACATCCCTCACGTTCCAATCGCTGCACGGTGTTTCGTTTTCCCATGATGTCTCTTTGATCCCGGATACAAATTTGATACTTGAATCCAGAGATTTCATGTAGCACTCAGAAATTACAGCCGGGTTCATGTCGGAGTCACTCAATTATTCAGCCCCCGTAGAAATGAGCGGCGCCAGCAGCCTGCGCCAATAATAAAAAATCTGTTGAACCACGCAAAAGTTATGAACACCGTTCGATGAACACACGCAATTGCGGTAACAAAAGGCGGATTCAACTTTAACAGTGTTTCGATAATGCCTTGCGCGGATTTATAACACACATCCAGTACGTTGCCTCCTATCTGGCAACACGCAATTAGTGACCCCGGCCTGATCTACCTGTATTGTCTCGGCCAGGCCAAGGGGAATTCATGATCCAAACAAATACACGACACATTAGATACGAAGAGCTTTGTGAAGAGATCGCCATGTCTCCGGAGCAACTTTCAAGGCTGAAAGAAACCGGCGACTATACGGGTACGACGAAATCGGTAAAAACGGTTTTGGATGGTCGTAACAGGGCGGCAGCCATATCGTCGCCTGCTGGAGCGCCCTCCGACCCGCACTTGCACGCCGATTTTCACGAGTGGTGGATCATCATGGGTGGTGAAGTTGCCTACGAGATTGGCGAGTACGAACAGATCGTCGCGAAGTTTGGCGATATCGTGATCGCGCCGTGTGGCTATCGCCACGACATTAAGCCGTATTCCGGCGACCAGTGCATCAGGATGGTGGTCGGGCTGGAAGATTCAAACCACGACCTGAAGGGGCTTTCACACCCGCGGACTCTGCCGATTCCCGAAGAGTGGGAGCCGCCGAATATGATTCACACAAGTCTTGGTTACATGATTGAGCGTCATGGGCTCGACAAAAATTGGGGCGAAGAAGTCTTGCTCGACCAGCGCAACAGGGTGAACATGATTCACTCGCTTCCGGGCCAGTCGAATCGCCCGCACTGGCACCCGGACATGGACGAGTGGTGGTTCGTTGCGAAGGGACAGATTGAGTGGAAAGTGGGCGATGAGGATCCGTTTGTGGCGGGCAGGGGCGACATCGTTTTTGTGGAGGCGGGCTACTCACACGAGATCACTACGGTTGGCGAAGAAAGTTCGATACGGTACGCGGTGACGACACCCGATGTTGTGCATCACTTCCTCGACGACCCGGATGCGCCTCGGCCACCTCTGGGGTGACGTGGTCACGATTAATTTAGATCGTGTCAACCGACGCGTCCCGAGTGAGTGATGTTTTAACCAGCGACTTTCACCCATCTCGACGATACCCGCGATCGAATCGAAATAATTGAAGGCGCCCTGGGCTATTGTCCGGCAAAAAGGGTAATGACAGCCCCGGTATCATGCGAAATAATGGTTAACGAATATGTTCACATTGTTTCCTGAACAACGACTTTTCAGGACAATTTCGGCTCGTGTTCGACGGAAAATATGGCTGCACAGCTCAACAACCTCAGAATAGAAAACCCTGCCGGAAAAGCAGATTTCTCGGCGCGTGAACTTGGTGTTTTGACGGAGATTGCGACTATCGTCAGCGCAGCATCCAGCATCGGCGACGTCTACTCGTCGTTCGCCGCACTCGTTGCAGAATTAATCGAGTGGGACGGGATATTTCTCACCGTGCCGAGCAACGATGGTCGGACATTCACGGTAACGCTCCGAGAGGGCGAGACCGCACCCGGGCGTGACCCTGGAGCGATTGTTGAGGTTACGGGCACGATGCACGCCGAGACGATGAAAACGCGTGAAACGGTGTGCTACACAGCAGACGAGGGCCAGACCGCCGAACTGGCGCTGAAGGTGCCGGGTCTGCGTGACCAGCTGCTGGTCGGTTTTCGATCTTTCATGGCGTCGCCGTTGCTATCACAGGGTGAGATTGTCGGTGTTATCTCGATGCATTCGTTTGAGCCGCACGCGTTTAGCGACCGCGACCGAATGTTGTTCGAACGGATCGCGATATTCATTGGCCCTGCCGTTGGGCGGTTCGACGCATTCGAGGCACTACGACGGGACAAACTTCGTAACAGGAGTCTGCTGAAAATCG
>CAYLWG010000105.1:0-9822 GCA_964387235.1 uncultured Dehalococcoidales bacterium | reverse complement strand
CGATTTGAGCATTGCATTTGCAATTGATTTCGATTCGGCTGAACGACTCAAGATCGAACACGGGACTTCTGCACCTGAACTGGCCGGGATGTCTGAGGAGATAACTCTTCATCCGACAACAATGAGCCAGTCGCTGGTCATCACAAAACGCGAGGTCGGCCAGGTCTTGAAGGAAAGGGTTTCAGAACTCTTCCGAATGATTATGCTCAAACTTGAAGAACCCCACCTTGTTGATGTTCCGACCGACCGGATTGTGTTTACAGGCGGAGGGGCCAAGTTAGAAGGCTTCCTCAATACCGCCAGGTACATTTTCCAGCGAAAAGTCAGGCTCGGCACGCCGCGCGGGCTCGACGGAATGCCCGAGGGCACGAACGATCCGTCTTACTCCGCTGCTGCGGGCATCGCTCTCTGGGGCATGCGGAACCTTCCATCTGAAAACCACGTCGACCACAGGTCAGGAAATCAGGCTTCCGTATCTGGAGCATCCGGGCTGGGTTCGAAATCACCAGCCGGTGCAATCGCCATGATCCGTAGTTGGCTACCCGGACGAGAGCAGGGTCGAGAATCGGACCGCGAAAAGGAGACTGCCGGCGTATAGCGTTGCGTGAACAACGATAAGACGCAAGACAGTCATTTCTCTCTCTGGCTCCGGGCGCTAAAAAAACTAACGACGCCGTTCGACTGAGCGGCGGCAACCCAAAAATTCCGCGGACATCCACCAACCCTGAATCAACGGGGGTGGCGGGTGGTCCCCAGCCAACCAACCAAAAGGAAAACTCATGGTTAACCAGACAACTGCCCCAGACACGCAAATAGAAAAAGCCATCGGCTCGGCCACGATAAAGGTTGTGGGTGTGGGCGGTGGTGGCTCAAACGCAGTCTCGCGAATGTACCGGGACAGAATTCCTGAAGTCGAATACATAACGGTCAACACCGATGCCCAGGCGCTTTCACGTTCAGATGTTCCGATACGCATTCGCGTTGGCGACCGGACAGCCCGCGGGCTAGGCGTTGGTGGTGACCCAGCGAAGGGCCGTGAGTGCCACGAAGAAGATCGTGATGAAATAAAGCGTGCGCTTGAAGGTGCCGACCTCGTCTTTATCGCTGCAGGTATGGGAGGTGGCACGGGAACCGGTGGTTCGCCAGTCGTCGCCGAGATAGCTCAGGAACTGGGTGCGCTTACTGTTGGTGTAGTAACCAAGCCGTTCAATTTTGAAGGGTCCAGAAGGCGAAAGCAGGCCGACGACGGTATTGCGACACTGTCTGAGGTCGTCGATACGTTGATCGTGATCCCGAACGACCGGTTGCTGATTATGTCGAATGAAAACCTGTCGATGGACATGGCTTTCCGGATGGCTGATGACGTTCTGCGGCAAGGGGTGCAATCGATTGCCGAACTGATCCTTGTCCCCGGCGAGATAAATCTGGATTTCGCAGATGTAAAGGCGATCATGTCGAACGCAGGGCCGGCATGGATGGCTATCGGGCATGGAAGTGGTGAGAACCGTGCCGTTATGGCAGCCGAAGCGGCGATCGATAGTCCGTTGCTTGAGGTGTCGATAGCGGGTGCGCGCGGCGTGATATTCAATGTCACCGGCGGAACCGACCTCACGCTTCAGGAGGTCCATCAGGCCTCTGAGATCGTTTCGAATATGGTCGACCCCGAATGCAACATCATCTTCGGCATGGTCACCGACCCCAAGATGGAGAACGAGGTCAAGCTGACGATAATCGCAACGGGTTTCCCGAATGCTGAGGCGTCGGCCGAGAAGGAAGCGGCTGTTACGGCTGCTCTGAGCGAAGTGTTGAGCGACGAAGAAGCCCTCGACCTCCCGCCGTTCCTGCGCCATCACCGTTCTGCCCGCAGGCGCACGACGCGTGAACTGGCTGCGAGTGACTGAGCATCGCCCAGATAAGTAACAGATAACGTACGCAAACGCCTGTTGGCCAGGTACGAGAAAAAATCCCCGAGAGAATCAGTTTTCTCTCGGGGATTTTTCGTTGAGGTAAAGTTGTGATCGGAAAATCTGTGGTGCTGCGACACATTGGTTATGAACTTTACGATAGGGGCATGGCACAATTGCCCTGCACCTAAATTAACTTGATGACCATTGGAAAAGAGGGTTCTTTGAAGACAGTTCGGGTAGCGGAGTTCTTCGCCGGAATCGGACTTGTCCGCATGGGGTTGGAACAAGCAGGTAATTACCAGACCGTATTCGCGAACGATTTCGACTCAACCAAATACTCGATGTACGGGCAAATGTTTGGTTCTGAGCAATATGTATTAAGTGATATATCTCAGATTGAGGCCAGTGATATCCCTGACATTGATCTGGCGACCGCTTCATTCCCATGCAAAGATCTTTCACTCGCGGGAAAACGTGCGGGGCTCTCGGGCAATCGATCGAAAGCTTTTTGGGATTTCATGCGGATCATCGATAAAATGGCAGATCGCCGCCCGAACGCCCTGCTGATCGAAAACGTCGTCGGATTTGGTTCGTCAAAAGGCGGAACTGATCTTGCTATTGCTATCGGCGAAATGAACCGTATGGGGTACACGTGCGACGTATTTATTGGTGATGCAAAGTATTTTGTACCCCAAAGTCGCCCTCGCCTGTTTATTATCGGCATCAGGAATTCGAATAATGGACCACCAATTGTCCCCAATTGGGCACCAACCGCTGTGAGACCTAAGTGGGTAGCAAGTTTTGTAGCTCAGCACAGTTATCTGAATATAGAACCTAGACATCTTGAACTTCCGCCACAGCCATCGGGAAATCTTGACGAGTATGTTGACCGCCCAGGACGATCGGATGGAATTTGGTGGGGATTGGCACGCGTAGCCGCATTCCGCACCAGTCTGAGCGAACTACAGCTCGACCGGCTGATGCGTATGGCGTCTGCGCCGGAATTGAATTGGGCCACAGCGTATCGAAGAACACGTCGCGGACGTGCAACTTGGGAAATTCGCGAAGATTCAATTTCGGGATGCCTCAGAACTTCAACTGGTGGTTCCAGTCGACAAGCAGTAGTGGAAGCAGGGTTTGACGAGTTTCGGATTCGCTGGATGAGTCCGGGCGAGTACGCGAAGCTCCAAGCGGCCCCAGACTACCCGTTCAAACACGTATCAGCCAACAAGGTGATATATGCCTTAGGTGACGCGGTGTGTGTGTCTGTCATCGGGTGGATTGCCAGAGAATACCTGAATCATTTATTTGGACTGGTCAACCAACAAAATACCAACAAAGTCAGCGAGGGACTGGTATTTGCCTAAATCCGACTCTCCATTTGAAGTTTCCGCAATTCGAAATCAACTGAACGAGGTATTGAATGCATCGGACGATCAAGGACGGGCTGTCGGCAATGCCACTCATGGAGTGTACGCGTTCTTTGACTACGACAGCGAACCTATTTACGTTGGTCAAACTCGCGAAAGTCTAAGAACTAGAATTCTTCGACATCTTACAAACCAACGCACTGACGCAGTTGCCATGAACGTTCTTGACCCATTCGAGGTGGCAGATATTGAAATGTGGCCTCTATTCGGATTAGACGATTTGCCGAACGGGGACCCATCTATAAAAGAGACCCTCGACTCGGCAGAGTTCACGGTATTTCAGAAAGTATTGTCCGAGTCTAAGTTCGACGCAGTACTCAATGAGAAACCACCTGTAACGAGTGAAACTATCGATCTGCCGAATTCGCTGCGCCTGAGAATTATTCCGAAAGAAATTTTTGAATCGCGCATACATTCTGATATACGGATCGCACGCCGTGCGATAACAATTGCGAATCTTGCCCGCGTCATCAGCGAGCGCCAGGTCCAGTCAGGTTTAAGACGAACATTGCTCACCCAAGCACGCAGGCTTGAAACTCTAGCAAGGGAACGGTTGGACGAACTCGATAGCTAAACCCGCTCGCCCGTCACGGCTTCGAGCATGCCCTGAATGTAGCCCTGCGCAAAAATCCTTGAACGGTATCCGCCCCAGTTGCCCGGAAAATCGGTGTCGCTGGTTAACAGCGGGCAGTGGTCGTCTATGAAAACCCCCTCGAAACCAGCCGCATAATAGGTTTCCATCGCCCGTTTCATATCCACATAGCCGGTGTTGATGAACTCTTCGTGGAACTTCGGCACGGTACTAGAAACGTTGCGGAAGTGGACGTAAAGGACTTTGTTCCGCTCGGTGAAGTACCGGATCATCTCGTAGATACCATCGCCCGCGGCATCAGCCATCTCAGAGAACGTCCCCTGGCAGAACTCGATGCCATTTGATGGACTATCCACAATCGTAGTCAACCGTTTGAAAGCGTCAAAGCTCCCGAGAAGCCGTGGCACGCCGTCCAGTTCAGGCACAGGCGGGTCGTCGGGGTGAATACCCAGTCGAATTCCCGCCGCTTCGGCAACAGGCGTGATCGCCCTGATCCAGTATTCAAGGCATTCCCACATGTTTTCACGCGAAAGGTCGTAGTGACTGGCAACTGAAATATCCTGGATTGACTTCTTTTTGTCCGAGCGGCTGTCCCAAACAGTCGCCTCAGCTCCGCCGCGAATCTTCGTGTGTCCTGATCTCCACACGGAAACCGGCATCCAGTGGTAGCCGAAAATCGGGATGCCTGCTCGGCCCATATCGGTTATTTCGTCTGCGATTTCTTCGATTAGTTCGTCGCGTTTCGGGCCACCAAAGGCGAGGTCGTGATACTTCTCGTCCGCAAGAAAACCACCCTCGCACCCGGCGATGCGGAGCCCAAACGATTCGACTCGTTCTCGAACGGCGACGTAATCCTCGTACGTGTTTCGTTCTTTTCCGTGAGGCCGGCCTGTGCCCGGCAGCATTTTATGACCGGGGCCGCAACCGATAAAAATGTTTTTAACGCCCAGCTGCTCAGAGGTTTCAAGCACTTCGTCGGTTGCGATAACCACGCCCCATGCGTTTTTCATTTTTTACCTGACCCTGCCTGTCCTGACTATTAACCCGATCGACCAAAGACACCCCCGGCTGGCCGGGTTGATAGACGGTTTCGTAGCTTTTTCTTGGAGAAGAGGCAGACCATGTTACTGCCTTATTTATAACGAGTAGACCGATACGGCTCGTTCAGCTTAAATTCGTCCATATTCTACTTTTTACGCCAGGTTTTCGGTCAATTTAACGGGTTGTTCCCAGCGCAGCGGGAAACAAAGTTCTTGAACTCAGACCATGTTTATCGGACGAATAACGCTACGAACCTGGCCTTTTTCCGATACCGGCACGGACCGAATTTTCGGGCAGTTGCAGCCTCGATTATTCTGATAGAAATACGCAGTACCCGTTGACACGGGGGATTGACACATACTCTATGGATAGTGGTAGTCTCGGGGACACACCACTAAATGTGGTGGATGGCTGTGTCCGCAGCCGCACGGCGGCGTGTTCAAATACCTGTTTGACACACTGCCCTGCCCCGGCCAAGGATTCCGATAATCCAAGCGCTGGAGCGGGTGTACTCCGCGCGGTCTGTACGAAATTCTAGCGATTGGCCCAATTAAGTTAATGCACTGCCCTTTTTGTGGAAATAACGAATCACGAGTGATCGATTCGCGTGAAGCACCTGACGGTGTGCGCAGGCGGCGGGAATGTATGAGGTGCGAACTTCGGTTCACTACTTATGAACGCGTGCACTCGATGCCGTTGATGATCGCAAAACGTGACGGTCGGCGCGAGGCGTTTTCGTCGGAAAAACTGGAACGGTCGCTGCGAACGGCATGTGCCAAACGGCCCTTGGAGGTCGGCGCCATTTCTAAGATGGTTGTTGATATAGAAAACGAATTGCACAAACTATCGAGAGCAGAGGTCGAAGCGCGAGTGATTGGCGAGATGTGCATCGAGCGGCTGAGGGTACTCGACCGGGTTGCGTACATAAGGTTCGCCTCGGTCTACCGGGATTTTCAAGATGTCGATTCCTTCACAAAGGAGGTGGAGGCACTGTCGGGCCCTCCAGACGAAAATGAACAGCCGAAGAGTCAGTTACGGCTGATCGAGGACGATGTTCCGAGGCTGGCCCAGCGGGGTCGGCGCAGACGAGCGAGGCAGGGCTAGGCAGCGACCCGCACCCAGTTTGCAAGCTTGCCAGTACGGATAGTCGATCAGCCGACCGACCAGAAGACCAGAATTACAGCGAGAAAAACACAAAAATGACCATTATGCAGGACAGGCACATGAGTACAAACGGCACGACACCAGTCGAGGATTTCACCCCAGCAGTGATTACCGATAATGCCCGCATTGTCCTTGATAAACGGTATCTACAGAAGAACCCTGCGGGGGAGATCGTCGAAACGCCCGAAGGCATGTTCCGCAGGGTGGCAAAAGCGCTGTCAGCACCAGAGTTCAAGTACGAGAAGACTCCCGACGAAGTAGCGGAACTCGAAGAGAATTTCTACCAGATGATGGCCAGTCTCGAGTACCTGCCGAACTCGCCTACGTTAATGAACGCGGGCACAGGCGCGGGCACACTATCGGCATGTTTCGTGCTTCCGCTCGACGACAGCATGGAGGGGATTATGGGCGCCGCCCATGATGCCGCCATGGTGCAGAAATTTGGCGGTGGCACCGGTTTCGCCCTTACAGCCCTGCGGCCGAAGAGCTCGGCTATCAAGACGACTCATGGCAAGGCCTGCGGCCCAATTGCGGTACTGCGACACCTGTCGTCGGTCTCGACCCTCGTAACTCAGGGCGGGAAGCGGGACGGCGCGAATATGGCCGTGCTGGATATTCACCACCCGGACATTCTTGAATTCATCGACTGCAAAAAGGTTGAGGGCGAAATCCACAACTTCAACATCTCGGTCGGTGCTTCTGACGAATTTATGAAGGCGGTGCGGAACGGCACGACCTACCCGCTTCGCGCGCTTTCCGACCCATCGGATCTCGACAGCGAGGTTATCGAGGTCGAACGGCTGGATGCCCGCGAGGTTTTCAGCAAAATTGTTTACGGTGCATGGCGTAACGGCGAGCCGGGAATGATCTTTCTTGATGAGGTCAACCGGAACAGCCCGGTGCTGCATCTTGGCCGAATCACTGCTACGAACCCGTGTGGTGAACAGCCACTCCTGCCAAACGAATCGTGCAATCTTGGCTCTATCGACGTTGCGAAGTTCATCACCGATGATGAGGCGGGTCTGCCAGATATCGATTGGGACCGTCTGGGTACGTCGATTCGCCTGGCTACCCGCATGCTCGACAACGTGATCGACGCTAACAAGTATGCAGTGGTTGCTATCGAGGAGATGACTCAGGCAACACGGAAACTGGGCCTGGGCCTGATGGGCTTTGCCGACATGCTGGTGCTGCTGGGCATTCCTTACGACACGGAAGAAGCGGTGGAACTGGGCCGGAGGCTGATGCGGTTCATCAAGGATAGTGCCGATGCCGAATCGCTGGCGATGGCCGAAGAACGCGGGCCGTTCCCGGCATGGCACGAATCGGCTGCTGCACAGCAGGGTGAGAAACCTTTCCGTAACGCATGCCGCCTGACGGTTGCCCCGACCGGGACTATTTCGATGATTGCGGGCGCGTCGAGCGGTATCGAGCCGATCTTCTCACTGGCGTACCGCAAGCAGAATATTCTTGAGGGCAAGACTCTCTACTACGTCGATAAGAACTTCGAACGCATCGCCCGGGAACGTGGTTTCTACAGCGATGAACTGCTTGAACACCTGTCTATCGGCGGGTCGCTACAGGACCGTAGCGAGGTGCCTGATGACGTTAAGCGGTTATTCCATGTAGCGTCGGATATTTCGCCACGCGACCATGTGCTTATGCAGGCGGCGTTCCAGGAGAGCACCGATTCGGGAATTTCCAAGACGATCAATTTCCCGAACGAGGCGACGGTTGAGGATGTTGAGGATGCTTACTTACTGGCGTGGGAATCGCGGTGCAAAGGCATCACTGTTTACCGTGCTGGTTCACGTGAGAAGGAAGTGCTGACGACTGGCACGACTGATAACGCGCAAGCTGATGATGCAGGGGCTTTGGGAATTCCGCAGTACATTACTCCGGCGGATCGGCCTGCGTTGCTTCGTGGCATCACCCGGCGTGTGCGCACAGGTCGTGGAAATCTGTTCGTGACGGTGAATATGTCGAGTGATGACCGGCCTTTCGAGGTGTTTGCTACTCACGGCAAGGCCGGCGGTAACGATGCGGCGATGGCGGAGGCGGTTTCGCGCATGGCTTCGCTGGCGTTGCGTTCGGGTATCGACCCGGTGGATGTTTCGGAACAGCTGCGCGGTATTACCGATGTCCCGGCGTGGGACGATGGCGTGATGATCCGCTCGGTTCCCGATGCCATTGCTTCTGTGCTCGACCGGATCATTAATGAGGCTTCTGCTCTGCCGACTCAGGATGAGTTGGGCGATGGCGAGTCGAGCCAGGCCGGGATGTTCAACCCGCCTTCGCCAAAAGAACTGGGGATGCCGACGGCACAACCGGTTCAGATGCCGATCGGGATGATTTCCCGAGAGCAATCTGTTGCTGTTCCAGCCGGTGCAATTTCGGCTGATCTCTGCCCTGAATGCTCGTCAACCCTGGCGCATGTCGAAGGCTGCGAGAAGTGCGTGGCGTGCGGCTACAGCAAGTGCTAGGTAGGTCGGTGTGGCATGGCGGTTTTGCCCGCGAAGTTTGCGCACTGCCCAGGGACTGAACCCGTCAAGCCCGGCGACAAATTGGGAGTTAGCGGGCGGGTCGGAACGTTGCACCCTAAATACTTATATTCGGTGTCAGGTTTGACCCGCACCCTACCCATCTCTCTCGTATGGAGATGGGACTTGCCGACACTGTCACCCTACCGGCCTTGGAATCGCGGTTTTCGTTTTTCCATGAAGGCCCTGCGGCCTTCTTTGTAATCGTTGCTGTTGAAGCAGGTTTCGACCATTTCTGCGATTCGGTCTAAGTTTCGTTCAGCAGGGTCTTTTGTGCCTTCGTTAACCGCTGCTTTGGCTGCTTTTACTGTGAGCGGGGCGTTATCGGCGATAGTCCGGGCGAACGCAGCAACGGTTGCCTCCAATTCATCGACCGGCACTACCCGGTTCACGAGTCCCATCTGAGCGGCTTCGACCGCACTGAACCGTTGGCCCGTGAAGAAAATCTCCTTGGTGTACGATGGCCCCACAAGGTTCATCAGTTCCTTGATACCGCTATAGCCGTAACCCAATCCCAGCTTTGCTGCTGGCACTCCAAACTGGCCGTCATCAGCTGAAATCCGCAGATCAGCAGTCAGCGCAATCGCCATGCCGCCGCCGATGCAAAACCCGCGAATCATGGCGATCAGCGGTTTTTCAAGTGACTTCAGAGCAGCATTTGCTGCTGATATCGCGCCGTCGTAAACCTCGATCTGTTCAGGGGTGCTGCGTATTTCCTCGAACTCTGAAATATCGGCCCCTGAAACGAACGCCTTTTCGCCCGCGCCTTTCATGACAACCACCCGCACGTCGTCAGCCGAGGCGAAATCTTCGACGATCTCCGGAATGGCCTCCCACATCGCGAACGAAACGGCGTTGCGTTTTTCCGGTTGGTTAAACGTGATCCAACCGACGCTGTCCTCGACGTGTGCCAGCATCTTTTCGGTCTTCAGATCAAGTCGCCTCATTACTTCGGTCCTAACTTAAATCCCGCCTCGCGGGGCCAACCGACGCTATCCTCGACGTGTGCCAGCATCTTTTCGGTCTTCAGATCAAGTCGCCTCATTACTTCGGTCCTAACTTAAATCCCGCCTCGCGGGGCCAACCGACGCTATCCTCGACGTGTGCCAGCATCTTTTCGGTCTTCAGATCAAGTCGCCTCATTACTT
>CAYLWG010000104.1:2881-9893 GCA_964387235.1 uncultured Dehalococcoidales bacterium | reverse complement strand
CACACCGGCCAGCAGTACGACCAGAAAGTCCCTGAGAGATGCCCCGCCAAAGAGCAGCATCGCCATAATCACGGTCATCGTCGTCAGGCTGGTGCCAACGGACCGAGTCACCGATTCGTTGATCGACAAGTTAACGGTGCTTCGTAATTCGCGGGCCGGAGCAAGTGTGACATTCTCACGTATCCGGTCGAAAATCACGATCGTATCGTTCACCGAGTAACCGATAACCGTGAGAATTCCAACAATAAAAATTGCGTTCACTTCAGCATTGATCGCTATGCCGAGCAAAGTGAACACACCCAACACGATCACAACGTCGTGTCCGAGCGCAATAATCGCAGCAATTGCGTATTTGTACGATGAAGGCACCGTTCGGAACGCATACATGATGTAAAGCATCACAAACACCGCGGCCACTACAACCGCGATGATGGCGTTTCGAACCGTATCTGCTGCTACCGACGAGCCCACCGTCGAAGTGTCCAGCACTGTGACCGGCGCGCCATCCAACGTTGCCATCTCATCAGTAATGGCATCCAATCCGGAAGCACCGAGGTCCTCGGTGCGGATGAAATACTGGTTCTCACCTATCGCCTGAACGACAGCTTTCGGGTGGTTAGCCCGGTCCAGGGCGGCTCTAATATTGGCGGTTCCAGGATCTGAGCTTTCGAACCGTAACGTAACAGTTGAGCCCGAAGTGAAGTCGATTCCCAGTTTCAGTCCAGGAACCGTTAGCACGGCCACCGACAGGACAACCAGTACGAGTGAAATACTCAGAAATATTCGACGCTTTCCGACGATGTCCATCAGGCGTTGCCTCCGGCCGTTGATTCGCCCTGCTCATCCTGTTGGCCCCGATCACGTACCGGCACGAAGAGGTTCAGATTATTTCCGATCTTCGAGATAGCGACCAGACGGAGCAAAAGCCGGCTGGCGAAAAATGCGGTGAACATGCTCAGTAGCACGCCAATTGCCAGTGTCAGGGCGAATCCCTGCATAACACTGGTGCTGAACCGGTCACCGAACCAGAAAAGCACGAGAGCGACGATGATCGTCGAGATATTTCCATCCCTGATAGAAGGCCACGCACGGTCGAAACCCGCAGAAATCGCAGCCAGCAAGCTCCGGCCCGAACGCAACTCTTCTTTCGTTCGCTCAGCTATCAGGATGTTGGCGTCAACAGCGAAACCAAGTGACAGGATCACTGCGGCCGCACCCGAAAGTGTGAGGGTCACTGGAATCATTTTAAAGATCGCCAGCAGCATCACCATGTAGGCCAGCAGCGCGACCGATGCCACGAGCCCCGGAATTTTGTAGTAAGCGATCATGAACATGAGCAGCAACACGAGCCCAATCCCACCGGCGAACAGACTCCGCTGAAGGGAATCTTTCCCGAGCGCAGCATCAACATTGCGCTCTTGAATCAAGTCGAGACCGACAGGGAGCGCACCGGAACGGAGTTGAATCGCAATCGTCCGGACTCCCTCTGATGTAAAGCTGCCGCCTTCGATAATTGCCCGGCCGCCAGATATTCCAGCCTGGGCACTTGGCGCAACCAGTTCTTCACCGTCGAGGTAAATTGCCAATCGATCGCCCTGGCGTGCGACTCGATCGGTGACGTTGAAAAAGGCATCTGCCCCATCATCATTGAAGACCAGAGTCACGATAGGCCGTGGGATTCCTCCGCCCGAAACGTCCGGGAAGGCATCGTCAAGGTCGGCGGCATCGATTTCCGTTGCCGATTCGGTGAAGTACCGGGGGTCGGTACACCGCGCGCCAGCCCATTCGATGTCCGAAAGCCCATCCGGGGGCCACGGGATATCGTCAGACGGAGGCAGCTCATCACCACATTCGCGATAGCGGAATTCTAGCTGGGCCGTTTTACCGATAAGGTTCTTGGCCTCCTGAACACCACCGCCAATCGTCCACTGTGTGAGTGCCCCCTGGCTTGAAGTGAACTGGACTGTACCAATATCGCGGAGCGCACTCAAAATTCGCAGGTCCTCGCCAAGAATCGGGTTGCCATCTGCATCGGTGGTACTGGTGTCGATTCCATTCAAAAGAACCGTGAAAAGACCATCGCCAACCTGAACCTGGTTGACAGTCGCGTCACTACGTCCGATAGAGGCAAAAGCGGCCTGAACATCTTCCAGTGTTGGAACCTTCAATGGCTCAAGAAGCTCAGAATCCATTGCCGTGTCATCGCTTTCGACTGGCGGAAGATCCTCTGGCAAAAGGTAGGCAACCTGTATTCTCACCTCGAACCTGTTGATTATCGCCGTTCGCCACGCATCCGCTTCGGACGGTGTGAGCAAATTGCCGTTTCGGTCGACCACTTCGGTGCGAATCCCGTCCAGCTGGACAGTCATCGAACGGTTGTCGTTTCGTCTTACAACAGCATCAGGCCGATCGAGTTCTTCGCGGAAAAACGTCTCAAGGATCTCCGGTGAAATTATGTCTGCACCAAAGGCAACGGTTATCGTCGAACCGGTCTGACCTGGAATCTGAACCAGAACCCTGTCGGGAACAGTTCCGGCACTGCCACCCAGCAGTTGCACGCTGGCCTCGCTGACACCGAATTCGTTAACACGTTTTTCGATGATCGTGCGGACGCCTTCCATGTCCTCCTGGGTTGGTTCCCGACCATCTTCTGGCACAACCCGGTAGACCAGGTGAGTTCCGCCTTCAAGATCAAGCCCGAGTGTCAGCCCGAGCGCGGTGTCGCCGCCGCGGGTAAATCCGAAGACGTTGATCTCGGAGATCGACAGTGCGACCGCCGACATGACGACAAGTATTGCGACGAGGACGAGGCCTCTGAATCTATTCAATAATCCGGACTCTTACGCGAAACGCGCCGCAAAGGCGGCGCGTCTATGTGATTTCTTCTGACGGGTAATCACCGATCTGGTGCCGCCACGAGGTTTCTAGAACGTACTCCCGATGCCGATCCGAATTCATTGGAATTCGGTTATGGCTCAAGTGTGAAATTTGGCCGAACTCGCCAGAGCGTTTCAGGCCAGCAAAAGTATAACACCGGGCCAATGTGGATTCGCAGCGCAAGCACACTCGCGTTCCAACAATAATCCGAGTTTTTTTCCGAATGCTGACGGCGAAATATCGATGAGTCGTATTTTTATTACGGCCGGAGCAACACACCGCCATCGAGGTGGGGATCATCCGATTCGACATGGTCGTGGCCATCGCCGACGTGCGTATGACTATGGGTGTGGTCTTTATCGGACTCAGGCTCGTCGATCACATATCCGGCGTTGCGGAGGTCATAGTTCATTTGAGAAATCGAAGAGTCCGAATACAGATCGCTGAATTTTATTGTGCTGTGTACGATCTCTATATCTGATTCATCTTCACCCATTTCATCTCGGTTTTCGTCAATCGCATCGTCGCTGTGATCCACGTGAACTTCAACTTCAATGTCGTGCATGTGTGGCTCGTCTTTATCTATCAGAGTGCCTGCGGCAGCTAATTTTTCGTGCGCCAGCAGGTGGTCAACGAATAGAATTCCGTTCAAGTGGTCGATTTCGTGTTCGATAGCCTGTGCGAAAAGCTCTTCGGCTGTGACTTTCACTTTGGAGCCGTTTTCGTCCAGCCAGCGCGCCTTTACAGTCACTGAACGCTTGACCAGGCCTTCATAGCCAGGGAACGACAGGCAACCTTCTATTACATCGCGTTCGCCTTCGGTTTCTCTGACTTCGGGGTTGATTAGCACGATGGCCGATTCATCGCCCGGCAGGTGGATAGTAACTACCCGCTGGAGCGCCCCGACCTGGTTGGCAGCAAGCCCTATCCCACCCGCGGCATCCATAGTTTCGATCATATCGGCAGCGAGTTCGGTCACTCGCTCGTCGACACGGCGAACCACTCTGCACTTCTTGCGCAAAATCGGGTCGGGAAACACCCTGATTCGCCTGATAGACAATTTTTATCCTTTTGTTCTGGCCCGGCTGCTCTGGCTACTCGATCTGGCTACGCTGACTACACTGGCCGTTTCTGGCCTTATTTTCAAGTTTCGTGCTTATTGCTCAAGCACGCACCATTATTTATCGCTTTTGCGACTTGCTGATACCGGCAACGCCATAATCAGGGCTATCCGGGGTCGACATCGATACTCCACAGTGGCCCTGCTGGCACGATATCTAAAAGTCTCGCAGGGTCCGAGCCCTTCAGCAATATGTGCCAGCGGTACTGATTTCTCACTTTGAGCGGATATGCGGGTGTCGGGCCGATTACGAGAGTTGATGTTTCACCGTGATTCTCGCGGGCCGCACTTAATTCATCGGCCAAACGTTCGGCCTCGGCACGGGCAACCACAGCATCGCCAGCCGCATGCGTCAGCCTGACCATGCTGGTGAACGGCGGGTTGGCCTGCGAGGCGCGTAATCGGATTTCTGTTTCGTAAAACAGCGTGTAATCATGGTCGGCGGCAGCCTGTATCGCGTAATGATCGGGGTTAAAAGCCTGAATAACTGCGTGACCTCCCCAGGCCCCTCGCCCGGTGCGCCCAACTACCTGCGCCAACACCTGAAATGCACGTTCGGCAGCGCGGAAGTTGGGAACCGCCAGACCGGTTTCAGCAGATATAACGCCAACGAGGGTTACGCTTGGGATGTCGAGGCCTTTTGCGACCATTTGGGTACCTACCAGGACTTTTGCGGAACCTGAGACGAATTCGTCCATAATCCGCTGGTGGTCGGTGACGGTCCGGGCGGAATCTGAATCCCACCTTATTACCTCGATGCCAGGAAAGTACTCGCCAACGGTCCGTGCGACCATCTGTGTGCCAGGCGACGACCGGTGCATCTGTTTTCCGTCGCACGTCGGGCATGCCCTGCCTGCCCCGACCGTGTAGTTGCAGTAGTGGCAGACCAGCATGCCTTTCTGCGACGGTGAAGTGCGTCTCCTTTTAATGTTCGGGTTTTCCTGCGCGACGTCACGATGAAAAGTCAGGGCGGTATCGCAACGCCGACACTGCCGGACGTTGCCGCATTCGACGCACTGCACAAACGAGGCTGTGCCGCGGCGGTTGATGAACAGAATCACCTGTCCACCATCTGCGAGGGCGTCTCGCATCGAATCGATCAGGGTTCGACTCAACATTTCGAAGTGCCCATCGGCGCGTTCGGCGCGCATATCGACTATCTGGACATCCGGCATCGTGGGTTTGCTCCCAACCGCGGTCTCGCGTCCAACACGCTCGGGCAGTTCTAGCAGTCTGTAACGGCCTGATTTGGCGGCCCGATAGCTTGCTATATCGGGTGTTGCGCTACCGAGGACGAGAGTCGCTCCGGTCTCGATGGAGATACGTTCGGCTGCAGCGCGTGCATGGTAGCGGGGAGCCTTATCGCCCTGCTTGTAAGTCCACTCATGCTCTTCGTCTATCACTATGAGGCCAATATCTTTAACTGGCGCAAAGATGGCACCGCGGGAACCAAGCACGATCGGAAAATCGCCGTTCCTAACCCGCCACCACTGGTCGTATCTCTGTCCTACCGTCAGGCCCGAGTGCAGCACGGCGACTTGCCCTGGGAACCGGGCGGCAATTCGCTGAAGAGTCTGTGGGGTCAGGGCTATTTCGGGCACGAGGTAAATAGCCCGCTTGCCCACTGCTAAACATGCCTCGATCGCCTGAAGGTAGACCTCAGTTTTTCCAGAGCCAGTAACACCATGCAAAAGAAATTTTCGTTCACTCGGCTCACCCAGCCTGTCCAAGTCGCCCGGTGTGTTCAAGTCGCCAGGCGGGCGGGCGGCCTGAATCTGGTCGACGATCAAACCGATGGCTACTTTCTGCTGCTCTGTGGGGGAATGGGCGAATTCCTGCTGGAAAAAATAGTCGGCAAGCGGGTCGCGGTCTCGCCGTATCTTTCGGGTCGTCAAAAGATTCTCGCCAAACGCCCACTTAACGGCAGCAGTACCGAACTGTTCGTTAAGAGTCTTTTTGCTGGCAGCGGTGTGGCCTGATTGAAACCACTTGAGCAACTCGACTCTTCGGTATTCACGGGGTCTGGATTTTGTAGTTTTAGTGGGCCGGGCAGGTTTCGCACTGTGAATTTCGATTAGCCGCTCGACATCATCCGGGGGGGCGGTCAGTTCGATTTTTTTCGTGAACACTGCCGATACTCTCGGCTTCTCCCATTCCGATTCGGCAAGCAACACGCCGCGCCGGATCAGGCGGTCGACGATGGCAGTCCCGCCCAAACCAAGGCTCCGTGATACTCGGGATTTGTGTATTCTCCCGTTCTTTCGGACATGATCGATTGCCTGTTGCTCTCTGGGCGATATCGCGATTTTCTGGCCGCCTGCCCCCCCCGATGTACTGCCGGGCGCTTTGTCGGATGTCAGCCATGTCCGTAATCGAGACGATGCGCCGGGGGGAAGCATTAGCGAACAGGCCGTGAACAGGCTTGTGCGGTAATGGCCCGCAACCCAGTGGGCAACCCGCAGCAGGTGTTCCGAAATAAACGGGCCATCGACCGTGCGGGCTGTAATCGGGCGAATTTTGTCGAGTTCTGTCTGCGGTACATCGGGAAGTTCGAATACGACGCCCTGCAGCGTTCTGGGTCCGAACGGCACCCACACGAGGTCGCCAGCAACAACGCCCATTCCTTCTGGAACGGAGTATGTAAACGTGCGCAAGTGGTCGTCGGGGAAGTCGACGGCTACCTCGGCAAACTGCAATATCGTCTCCAAACGAGTCGTGGTCGTGAGACCTCATTTTACCGGGTCTCAGTACTGAATCTTCCGGGCAATTATGATCCATGCTGCAACGCCGCCGCACAGCCACGCCGGCACGCCAGTGAAAACGGAAAGCCAGATCAGGCGGCTAGAATGACCGATGCTGAAAGTCGAAGAGAATAACGCACAAATAAAAACCCTCGCCTGTACCGGAGAGGGTTTACTGGTTGGAAAACATGCCGAATGTCGGCTATCGGCGTTCCTTGATACGGGCTTTCTTACCGGTGAGACCGCGCAGGTAGTAAAGGCGTGAGCGTCGAAC
>CAYLWG010000104.1:2593-2844 GCA_964387235.1 uncultured Dehalococcoidales bacterium | reverse complement strand
TTAAGGAATCAAGGTTCGGCGAGTGGAACGGAATGATCCGCTCGACTCCAACACCGTATGAGACACGCCGGACGATGAACGTATCACCGGCTGCGGGGACCCTGGGTGACCGTTTTTTGCCAGAAATGACATTGCCTTGAAAGGCCTGAATACGCTGGCGGTCGCCCTCAACGATTCGGAGATTAACGATTACCGTGTCGCCGGGTTGAAAGTCTTCGATGTGGTCAAGCGGCTTTAGCTCGATCAGTGAT
>CAYLWG010000104.1:0-2531 GCA_964387235.1 uncultured Dehalococcoidales bacterium | reverse complement strand
TGTGTATATGAGGGATGTGCGACCAGATCTGAATCGGTGCGCTTCCAGTAAGTGTATATCCGGTGCGGGCCGACCAGCAACCATCCAGAACGCAGTTTTTCAGCTTCGCCGTGCTGTGCCTGTCACTACGGGCATTTCCGGGGGTATTTCCGGGCGTGTGTTTCCTGTGATCTGATTCGGTGATCTGGAAATACTCGGCGAAAGGGCTACGACCTCTAATCCTGTGGCGGCCAGCGCTTCAGCAGGTCGGGACGCCGTTCCTCGGTGCGCCGCACAGACTGCCGACGGCGCCATGTCCTAACCTTTCCGTGATCGCCACTCAACAGCACTTCTGGCACGCTGCGCCCTTCGAACTTGGCCGGGCGGGTGTAGACCGGGCCTTCAAGCAACGATTCAAGGCCGGGTGCGAACGAGTCTTCCTTCGATGAATCGTCATCGCCGAGTACCCCCGGGATAAGCCTGACAACAGCGTCGGTCAGCGCCATCGCGGGAATTTCCCCGCCTGTCAAAACGAAATCACCTATCGAAATTTCCTCATCGACTCTCATTTCAATGAATCGTTCGTCAACGCCCTCGTAGTGACCGCATACCAGGATTACTGAATCTAGCCGGGATATTTCTGCGGCGCGCCGATGTGTAAGGGGCTGGCCCTGTGCCGACATCAGGATGACATAGGGTTTGGCTGAATCGCTCGCAGGCCCAGTGGCTGTTATCGAATCGACTGCCCTGACTAACGGGCCGACCTGAAGCACCATGCCCGCGCCGCCACCAAAAGGCGGTGCGTCGACGGTCCCGCGTTCGTCTGGCGCGAATTCACGCAGTTGAACGTACTCGATCTCCACCTGCCCAGATTTCACTGCGCGTCCGACGATGCTGGCCCCAAGAGGACCAGTGAACATTTCAGGAAACAGGGTGATTATCGTGATTTTCATTGGATACCGAAGGTTGGGTTTTCACCAGTTTTCGAGGAAGTGAAGCCGATGAGTTTTTTCGCACGAGGGCCAGAGAAGATTTTACGGTTGAGGGGAGGGGTGTTATTCCGCCTCATCCGCCCAGATGTATTGGATCGTAAAGGTAGATGTAGCGTCTTGAGAACTCGATTACAAGGTCATACGGTACTGGTGGTAGGATCTCATCCTCGTAGTTGACTAGAACCTTTCACTGCCGCCCACGCTCGGAGGAAGATCCCGGCTACAACTGGAGGCCATTTAGACCGAACTAGCCAGGCGTCGGAGGGGATTAAATATGAACGACTCTCCTAGAGCACTTGATGCCTGTGAGCCGGGCTACGTTATCTCAAGAGTTCATCGAACTACAGCGTCGTCTGGCTAAACTTGTTAAGCCCTTAATAGTAGATGGCAATTCCCTAAATGTAGCGACCCTGCCAGTTGCTTTGGACAAATCGTGAGCTTCAGTGAACTTGTTTGCAACCACGATGCAGTCAATACCCGCCGCTATTGCCGACTTCAACCCTCTCGCCGAATCTTCAACAACTACCGTTTCAGCGGCAGTAGCACCAAAGCACTGGAGTCCTCTCAAATAGGGTTCGGGATGTGGTTTTGCTCGCTCGTAATCGCCTCGGGTCAAATGGAATTCCATATGATCCAGAATGGATCGCCTTTCGTGTATTAAGGCGAAATCAGGTGGTTTGGACGTAGTAACTATGCCCATCCTGTACGTATCTGCGAGTTCGGCTAGCGTTTGCAAGACACCCTCGATCTCGATGTCTTCGGTCACCAAGTATTCGCGGTAGTATCGGTTTCTTAGTTCTCGGCAACGTTTAATGTCTGATTCGGATATTCCCGAAACTCGTGCCTCCTCCCACGCGGAAACTCCATTGGCCATATTCACTAAATATGCGTCTCGTGGGAGATCAATTCCGAGAGATGCCAGCGCTCGTTTGTTTGCCAGGTAATACCACTGTTCTGTTTCGACCAGAACTCCGTCATGGTCAAAGAGAATGTACTTTTTCACTTTTATGTTCGATTCAATTTCAGCTTAACGATCTAGCTAACTTGACGAGCCTCAGCGACGAATCGTCGGAGAAGAGTTCACGGTGTTTGCGATGCGAAGCGAAAACCTCAAAAAAACCTTCGCTGGCTCGGCCAAGTGAGCGCCTGCACTTCATGTTTATTGGATAGGGCTTTCTGTCAATTGAAGTGGAAACAGAATCACCCTGGCCCTAATGCCCACCAAATACATTCATGTGATTCCTTCAAGGTTGCTTTCCAAACGTGTCTCGATCGGTTGGTCCGTCTCTGGAAACTCGAAAGAACGACCGGTGATCTTCTCGTAAAGGTAGATGTAGCGTCTTGAGAGCTCGATTACAAGGTCATCCGGTGCTGGTGGTAAGACCTCATCCTCGTAGGGGTTGCAGTTCTCCCTGAACCAGAGCCGGAGGAATTCTCTGTCGACGTTGTCGGGTTCCTGTCCCTCCCGCATGCGCTGTTGATAAGAGTCGGCGATCCAGTAGCGACTAGAGTCAGAGGTGTGGATCTCGTCGATCAGAAGGAGCTCACCGTTCTCGTCAC
>CAYLWG010000103.1:0-9911 GCA_964387235.1 uncultured Dehalococcoidales bacterium | reverse complement strand
CAGGAAATACCGTTCGAAAGCACTTGTATCGTTGTCGAAAACATCCCCTCAACCTAACTTCTTTCTCTGGCTCCCGAGGGAGAAGGAATTAACCACACTGGTCGACTCTTATGAGACAGGCTCCTTCGGTCGGGAAATCTGATTTCGCCCTGGCCATAGGGCCAAACATCGTCAGCACCGGCCAGAATTACGGTTCTCGACTCCGGACTGGGCACTCCCCACTCGCTAACTCGCTCTCACAGATAGGGAGTAGCGAAGCTGCCCTTATTCTCCTGCAGGCTTGTTTTCTGGTTCGTTTTCTGGCTTGTCCTCTGGCTCGTTCCTCAGGCCGCTGCCTCCTTTGAAGGCTGGGATCAGGAATATCGGTGCCAGGATAGTCGTGAATATCGTCATGACTATGGCAACTCCGAAAATGTCTTTGCCGATCACACCGGCTGATAGACCTATTCCCGCTATGATCAGGGCAACCTCGCCGCGCGGCAACATACCCAGTGCGATGCGCGTGGCCCCACGGCGGTTAAACCCAACGAACAGCGCAGGCACGCCTGAACCGACCACTTTGCTAATTACCGCGAAGGCCGACAGGACAACGGCGAAGATAATCGAGGCTGCAAGTGTTTTGTCTTCGCTCGCCCCAAAAGCGGTGAAGTCAACCTGCATCCCGATCACCACAAAGAAAATCGGCACCATGAAGCTGTTTACAGAATGCATCGAGCCCTCGATCCGATGCTTCAGCTCGGTACTCGAAAGAGCAAGTCCCATCGTGTAAGCGCCGATAATCATGGCGAGTCCGAAGTAGATTTCGGCCACCGCTGCCGCCAGGAACGCTAGCGCCAGTGCCAGTGCCAGGGCAGCACCTGCACTCTTGAACCACAGAAACGCTCCCGAGATGAACCTCGATACCATCGAACCAAGGATCATCAACCCCAGCCAGAAGCCGACTGCTTTGAGGAACACCAGACCAATCGCTCCAGCGGTGACCGAGCCCTCTTCTGCAATGCCGATGATCACGGCAAGAATGATGATTCCGAGCACATCGTCGATCACTGCCCCGGCAAGCACTGTCACGCCTTCAGGCGAATCGAGACGCCTGATATCGGCCAGCACCCTTGCAGTTATGCCAACCGATGTGGCAGTCATTATTGACCCGACAAACAGGGCCGGTATCATCGCTTCGACCGAGTCGAGGCTGGCGAATCCCAGCATGATGGTAGCGCCGAAACCCATAACGAATGGCAGGACCACCCCGCCGGCAGCCACCGCGGTGGCCGGGCGGACGTACTTCATGAACTGCTTGCGGTTGGTTTCAAGCCCGGCTTCGAACAGCAGGATTACCGCCGCTATCTGGGCCAGGAAAAATAGCTGTGGTTCTACGGGCAACCCTGCGCCTTCGCCATGCGGCAGTTCGAAGATCGGGCCGCCGCCAAACCAGTGAATCCCGCCCAGCATGAACGGCGATATCAGGATGCCCGCACCAAGTTCTCCGAGAACGGGCGGAATTTTCAGATACCGTTCAGAAATTTCTCCACCGATTTTCGCTGCGACCAGGATGATCGACAGAAGAAGGATCAGTTCAGCTACTACTTCAAGCGGATTTTCTTGCAATTTACTTTTCCGTGGTTATCTGGGAACAACATTTGTCAATTTACGAGCGGGCTGTCTTTTCGAGGGAGGGCGTATCTCAGAATAAGCGATGCTTGAATATAACAACCAATCGCTGACGCTTACATATTTCACATGGCCGCCAGAACTTTTTCGGGTCGCCAACCGAGACGCTCCGGCTCGAAAACAAGAATCGCCAGCAACTCGCCTTCGGGAGTGTATGCCCTGATTCTCTCGCCCGATTCGTAGATTTTTTTATCCCCCGTGGTTCCGACATCGGCAACCGAAAGTTGCCTGCCATGCTGAACCATTTCGACGAACATTCTGCTCAGGGTGATCTTTCCTAAATGCAGGATAGTCGTGTCAATCGGCATGGCAAGTTTGCGCCAATCGCCCGATTCGGCTTCGTCGATCACCTGCTCTATCGTGACAGAATCCTTGATTTTGAAAACCCCGGCATGGGTACGAACAAGGCCGGTCAGGTGGGCGTGTGTGTCGAGCTTCTCGCCAATATCGTGGGCCAGCGTCCGGGCGTAAAAGCCATGGCCGCACTCCAGATCGAGAACAAGTTCGGGGGCCGAAAAGTCAACGAGCCTAAGGCTCATTACTTCGACCGGGCGGGCGGACCGTTCGACTTCAATTCCCTGTCGGGCGAGTTCGTAGAGTCTTTTGCCATTGTGGTGAATGGCCGAATACATGGGCGGGACCTGGTCGAACTTACCTCTGAACATATCGAGGACATCGTTGACCTGATCGCGGTTGACGTCTTTCCAGTCGGCCTCCGCAGTTTTTTTTCCCGTCGAATCGTAGGTGTCGGTTGATGCGCCCAGTTCGATAGTGACTCGATACGATTTGGTGCCTAACAGCACTGAATCGGCGAACCGCGTCGCAGCACCAATGCAGATAGGGAGCACGCCTGTGGCTATTGGGTCGAGCGTGCCACCGTGTCCGATCTTTTTCGAGCGTGTGACGCCTTTAAGTTTCCGAACAACATCGGTGGACGTCCAGTTCTGTGGTTTATCGATATTCAGATAACAACCAGAACCGGTTCCTACGACGGGCGTGGAAGCCTTAATGGCGTTTTCAGTCAACTGCCGCGCCTGTCGGAGTGACGTCGACTGTCTTCGGCGATCGCCTGGTCGATCAGCTGGTTCATATCCGCGCCAGTTTGCAACTGGTCGTCGAGGATGAATGTGAGCCGGGGCATTTTTCTAATTTCTATCCGATGTGAAATCGTGATTTGCATGTGGGTAGCCGCCGAACGCAGCGCTCGCAGACTGAGCTCACGTTCTTCATCTGTGCCCAGAATGGTGACGTATACCTTCGCAATCGACAGGTCGCGGTTTACATCGACGTGTGTCACCGATGTCATGGACGACAGGCGAGGATCGTCCAATTCTCCAGAGATGATGATTCCCAGTTCGCGTTGAATCGTGTGATTAACGCGCCCGCCACGCCTGTTCAATGCCTGAGTAACTCCTGCCGGTCAACCAGCCAAACGTTGGTCGTTGCCACCGGAAATAAATGACCAATTCAATCGAATAATCCGACAGCCCGAATACGCCACCTATATATGCGCCAGTCGATGCAAACGAAAAAGACCTATCGTTTGGTCACCTGAATTTCGTAACCCTCGAGGACATCGCCTTCCTTGTATTCGTGGAAGCCATCGATCTTGATTCCGCCCTCGAAGTTGTTCGTGAGTTCCCGAACACTTTCTTTGAGGTGACGCATCGATGTAATCGCGCCATCGAAGATTTCGGTTCCTGCACGAACAACCCGCATACGTCCGGACCGCTTAAGAACACCATCGGTAACCCGGACACCAGCGATCTGTTCGCGCTTACCGTGTGTAAATACTTCGAGGATGTTTGCGTGACCGGTGACAATGATCTTGCGTTCGGGTTCAAGAAGGCCACGTGCGGCGTCTTCAACCTCGTCGACCAAGTTGTAGATGATGTCGTATGTGCGTATCGTCACGCCTGCGATATCAGCATGTTTACGGGCACCGGGTTCGACACTGGTTTCGAATCCCATAACCATTGCATTTGAGGCCGATGCCAGCAGGATGTCGGCCTCGTTGATAGCACCGGAAGATGCGGACAATACTTTGACCTGCACTTCGTCGCCAGAAACCTGCTCGACTGCTCTTCTAACGGCATCGATAGAACCGTGGTTCCCGGTTTTAATCACCACCAGCAGCTCTTTCGCATCCGACAGCTGAACACGGCGCATCACCTCGGCCATGGTCGTGGCGGCCCGTGTTACTTTGTGCTTGGAAGCCAGCCTCTGCCGCGTGGATACGAGATCACGACCCGCTCGCTCGTTTTTCACAACATCGAACTGCTCACCTGCAGCCGGTGTGCCATTGAGCCCCAACACCTCGATCGGCGTTGACGGACCTGCCTCGGTCACCACATTGCCAAACCCGTCGACCATCGATTTAATTCGCCCACGGAATAAACCAGCGACTACGTTGTCGCCGATCCTGACCGTACCGGAACGAATCAGCACTGAGGCAATTGAGCCTCGCGACTTATCCATGTGTGATTCGATCACCACGCCGATGCCGGATCGGTCAGGGTTTCCTTTAAGTTCCTGGATTTCAGCCACAAGGAGCAGCGATTCAAGCAGGTCGTCAATCCCATCGCCCTTGAGGGCTGAAACAGGCACCGCAACTGTATCGCCACCGTACGATTCGACAATTATCTCGTGTTCGGCCAGCTGGGCGTTTGTCCTGTCAATATCAGCACCAGGCGCATCGACTTTGTTGATAGCGACGACAATCGGCACATTTGCGGCGCGTGCGTGGTCGATAGCCTCGATAGTTTGCGGCATCACTCCGTCGTCGGCGGCGACCACAAGTACTGCGATATCGGTCACCTGTGCCCCACTGGCACGCATCTGAGTGAAGGCAGCGTGGCCGGGGGTATCGATAAATGTCAGCAGTTGGCCATCTCGATTGACCTGGTAAGCACCGATGCTCTGTGTAATTCCGCCGGCTTCTGCATCGACCACTTTCGTGCAGCGAATAGCGTCGAGCAGTGTTGTCTTACCGTGATCGACGTGGCCCAGCACCGTGACTATCGGAGGGCGTGTGCTGGAGTTTTCACTCGTGAGGTCGTCGTCAAAGCCAACTTTGACCGATGCCCTGCTCTCTTCGCGGTCTTTTGGTTTGAGAACACCAATCTCGAATGAGGCGGCTACTTTTGCAGCGACATCGAATTCGACTGTCTCATTGACAGTTGCCATGATGCCCAGCCGCATCAATGCCTTGATGGTGTCGACGTTCGACATTTCAAGAATTTCAGCCAACTCGCCAACGGTACTTGATGCGTGGAGTTCGACTGGAGAACGCGGGGTCTTATCTTCGACCACGACGCGCGGGCCAGCACCGCCACCGGGACCACGGTTCGGCCTTTTCTTCGATCGTCCTCTGAAGCTACGTTGTCCGCGACGTTGTGCCATGTACCAGTTCGTTCCCTTTGATTAGGCGATCAGGCTTCCGGGCCATTTGTTAGGCCGTTACTCAGCATGATTTCTAAGAATTATCTCGTTGAGCGACCTCATCGTCGCCTCGTCAATTTCCGTCTTGAGTGCGTGTTTTAGTTTACCTCGATTGGCCCGAACAGCCCCTTCACTCCAGTGGTCGGTATCTTTGCAAACATAGGCTCCCCGACCGTTCTGCTTGCCTGTTCTGTCATATACGACACGACCCTCTGGGGTTCGCACAATCCTCAGCAATTCGTCCTTCTGGCGTCGTTCCCTGCAAACCACGCATGTGCGGGTCGGGACACGTCGTTGTTGGACCATCACACAACTCTCCGTACCTGATGCCACACGAACTGGTGACTTCTGGCGAAAGATTACCGCTCGAAATCTATCGACGTCGCCGGTTTCTGGCACTGCTTCCACCACGTCGCCCGCCACGACGGCCGGCATCGGTCTCTCTGAACCCCGCTATATCTTCAGCAAACCTTATCCCACCCGAGCTAGCACCAGCAGATTTGGACGGTGCCCCGGAATCGACCTGCCAGAGATCGTCGGAGGATACATCGAGGGTTAGGGCAGCTTCTGCTTCCTTCTCCTTGCGCGCCTGCTCTTCTCGCTCCAGTTCGGCAAGTTCCTGTTCGAGTGCGAGCAGTTCAGCATCGATATCAGGGGCGGCGGGTTTTTCTTCCGCTGCTGCAACTGGCTCAGGTTCTTTAGTAGCCGTTTCACCGCCGGTTTCGGCAGCGGTAACGCCCGATGCTGCAGTTTCCGCCGTTTTCCCAACAGGGGCAGTTTCGGTTTTTACGACTTCGGCTACTTCGGCGGCAGTGGCAGGCACTGCTGCCGCGATCGTCGCAGCCGGAGCAGCAGCAGGGGCCGCTACTTCGGGTTCTGGTACTTTTACTGGCACCACAACCTGGCTGGTGCCCTGAATGTCGATTCGCCAGTTGGTCAGCTTTGCTGCGAGTCGAGCATTCTGACCCTCGCGACCGATTGCCAGCGAGAGCTGGCGTTCGGGCACAAGGACAGTCGCAGATTCTTCTTCCTCGTTCAACTCAACGCTATCGACAACCGCCGGGCTGAGTGAGTTAGAAATGAACTTCACAGGGTCTTCGTCCCATTCGATCACATCGATCTTCTCGCCCAGAAGTTCGTTTACGACGTTCTGAATGCGAATACCGCGCAGGCCAACACATGCGCCTACTGCGTCGACACCATCCTGGTTCGATGACACTGCTACTTTCGAACGGGCTCCCGGTTCCCGCGCGATCGCCTTTATTTCGATCACGCCACTGAATATCTCCGGGACCTCGACTTCAAACAGGCGTCGCAGGAGGTCGGGGTGAGTGCGCGAAACAATGATCTCGGGCCCGCGAATCGTGCGACCGACCTGAACGACGTAGAACTTGAGCTGTTGCCCGGGGCGGTATCGCTCGAACGGTGACTGCTCGGTTGGGGGCATCACCGCTTCTGCCCGGCCTAAATCGACCGTCACCCAGCGCGATTCAACTCGCTGAATCGTGGCGGTAAGCACTTCGCCCTCTTTGTCGATGAACTCTTCAAATACGATGTCGCGCTCGGCTTCTCGAAGCCGTTGCATAACAACTTGCTTGGCAGTTTGAGCAGCGATTCGACCGGGGTTGTATTCAAGTTGACCTGTTTCGATGATATCGCCAACAACAGCGCCGGCCTGCAGTTCCTGCGCCTGCTCCTCGGTCAACTCCATCAGAGGGTCTTCGACTTCTTCGACAACATGCCTTACGGTGCGGACTGTTACCTCGCCGTCGACCGGGTCCATTTCGACTATGACATCCTGCCCCTGGGCAGCCGGATCACGTTTGTATGCGGACGCGAGTGCAGCTTCCACAGCTTTTACAACTATCGGCTGCGGGAGATTTCGCTCCGCGGCGAGTTGGGTAACCGCTAATAGCAGATCACTCTTCAACGCCAATCCTCCGTCATGTCACACTATTGCCAGACACCAAAAAAGTGGGCGGGGCCCACTTCTCAATGTCAAGCTCTTGAATAATCGAGCCCTACCTCAGTTAACCTTACCACGGTACGTCTTTTTGCGCCCACTGATTCGTGTTTGGATTCGGAGGCTCCGCGGTAGTTCCGCTAACGCCAGACTGGCCGTATCGTTGTCGGTCTGAACTTGCCCACTCAGTGCGCAGCTAAACAGGGTTCAGTATCTCATGGACAAAGTAGATGATCCCACTTAACAATCCAACGCTTGCCGTGTCTTCGAATCAATGACCACAAGCCCGCACCCAAAAACACCCGAATTTGCGAAAACCCAGCCACTGGCTGTTCTCGTCGATTTCGATGGAACTATCACGGTACGCGACATCGGGGATCAGGTAGTGACTAATTTCGCTGAACCCGGCTGGGTAGAAGCGATAGAACGGTATCAGGCAGGCGAGCTAAACGTTCGTGAGGTGTGGGCTTTCCAAATCGGGCTGCTCCGCAGGGAACGTGAAGCCGAAGCGATTGCGTACAGCGTTGGTTTCGCCGAGATTCGTGAAGGTTTTCGTGAATTTCTTGAACACTGCGATTCCAACGGAATCATGGTCGAGGTCGTTTCAAGTGGAATGCACTTCTACGTCGATGCGATTCTTGATGCCATCGGTTTTGGCGATTTGCCCCGCGCCCGGCCAACGGTTGAGTACGACGAACAAGGGTTTGGTGTGATGACGATGCGGGAAGGTCTTCTCGATTGCGGCATGACAGCTATGTGCAAGTGCGACCGCGTCTGGCGGCTACGCCGCAGGGGCTACCGGGTGATGTTCGTGGGAGACGGGCTATCGGACGAATGCGTTGTGAGTCAGGCCGATTCTGTGCTGGCGATAGGAAACTTGCGCCGAACATGCGAAGAGAAGGGAATCGAACACACACCATTCGAAACCTTCTATGATGTGCTGGATGCGGTGAAGAATCTGGGCAAGGTGAGTGCCGGGTAGTCGGAATTACCGCAGGACTCCAAAATTATCGTTCTGAACTGCTTGCCCTGAGCGGAGTCGAAGGGGATTCAGAATCTCCCTCGGATGCCATGTGAACCGAGGTTCTTTTCGAAGATCGCACCGTTTCCTAAAATGAACTGTTGTTGCTAAACAGAGAGGTTCTGAATTAAGTTCAGAACGGCTACAACAACGCCACGTCGGGCCGAGTCGGCGGTACTGGCCGTTTACCCAAGCAAGCCCTGTACAGCCTCGACCACGTCGGACTCAGCCACGATCTTTGAATCCTTAACGGCTCTGGCCTTCAGCTCGACTCCGCCGTTTTCGAGACTTCGCGAACTGATTACCACCCGCGCCGGTATACCCATCAGGTCGGCGTCTTTGAACTTCACTCCGGGTGGGGCGTCTCGATCATCGAAAAGCACTTCGAACCCGGCGTTCTGCAACGATTCGTAAAGCGCTTCCGCCTTGCCGGATATATCGGCTTCGTTAAGGTTCAGGCCCACGAGGTAGATTTCGTATGGGGCAATCGCCCGGGGCAGGACCATACCGAAATCGTCATGGTTCGCCTCCACCGCTGCGGCCAGCAACCGCCCCACACCAATGCCGTAGCAGCCCATAAGAATGTCGTTCTGCTGGCCGCCTTCATCGGTGTAATTTGCACCCATTTTTGACGAGTAGACGCTCCCGAGTTTGAAGACATGCCCAACTTCGATACCGCGCTTTGCTACAAGCTTCCCCTTGCCATCGGGCGATGCGTAACCCTTTTTGGCTTCAGCTATATCACCGAGAATATCTGCGCTGAAATCGCGCGGGAAATTCACGTTTCTCAGGTGGAATCCTTCTTTGTTCGCCCCTGCGAGATAGTTCGAACCCATCGTTATCGAATCGTCAACGACGCTCCTGATACCTTTGAGCCCGACGGCAGATGCCGAACCTGCGACCAGCCCGGCGGCCTTCACTTCTTCGGGCGTTGAAAGTTTTGGTTCGGAACCGTCAAGCAGGTTTCGCAGCTTGGTTTCGTTGACGTCGTAATCGCCACGAATAGTGACGATCACGACTTCGTTAGCGACGGTATAAAACACTGCTTTAGCGGTCTTTGATCGTGAGACGCCCTCGAGTTTAGCCAGTTCATCAATGGTCTTGATACCGGGGGTAGCGAACTCTTCGACTTCGCCTGGTTCGCCGACCGGGAATTTACGTTTGATGAACTCGGCCTTTTCAGCGTTTGCCGCGTAGTCGCTTTCGTTAGACATCAGTATCGTGTCTTCGCCGCTATTGGTGAGCAGCACAAACTCGTTCGAATCTTTGCCCCCGATGCCACCTGAATCAGCTTCGACCATCACGACATCGAGCCCGCAGCGTTTGAAAATACGCTTGTACGCACCAACCATCGCCCGAAAGCTTCGTTCTAGTCCCTCTTCGTCGGCATCAAACGAATAGGCGTCCTTCATCTCGAATTCGCGCACACGCAACAATCCGCCACGGGGGCGAGTTTCATCACGAAATTTGGTCTGGATATGGTAGATCGTGAACGGCAGGTCGCGGTAGCTGGTCACACCGGCCCTCGCCATTGCCGTCGCCGTTTCTTCATGTGTCGGGGCAATAATCATTTCCCGGTCGCGCCGGTCTTTAAATGTCGCCAGAGGGGGCACAAATGTGTCGGCCCGGCCCGACTCTTCCCAGAGATCGCGTGGCTGGATGACAGGCATGTTGACTTCCTGCCCTCCCGCGCGATCCATTTCGTCGCGAATGATGTTGCGAATTTTCGTGATCGACCTGTTGCCCAGTGGTTGAAGACTGAATATCCCGGCTGCGATCTGATTGATGAACCCGGCGCGGGTCTGCAATTTGTGGCTG
>CAYLWG010000102.1:0-10080 GCA_964387235.1 uncultured Dehalococcoidales bacterium | reverse complement strand
CGTGGTGCTAGCGTTCGCACATCCGACCACGTATTTGGAGATGTCGATGGAGGACCAGTCATTTCATCGAGTATTTCCAGAGCATTCAGGCGAGCCGCCAAGGCTGTCGGATCACCCGTCACTGCATTCCACTCACTCAGGCACCTGCACGCTACCGAGCTACTCAAGGTCGGAGTTCACCCGACAATTGTTCAGGATCGACTGGGGCACCATGACGCTGACGTCACCGTCACCCTAAACACCTACAGCCACGTCGAACCAGGGCTTCAGGTTAAGGCTGCGGACGCGTTCAACCGAGCGTTCGATTTTGAAATGCCTATTTCAGAGACCAAATCGAAGAAAGTATTGGCTTGAGCTTCTCTGATTTCGTGACCAAAATTGGCCAGTTCCGTGACCATTTTGAAAATTCCGTGACCAAATCCGTGACCAAATGAAAAAACCACCCATTTTTGGTGGGTGGTCTCTTCAGTTCAAACTGAGATTGGCTGCCGATCCAGGGATCGAACCTGGGTTACCAGATTCAGAGTCTGGTGTCTTACCGCTAGACGAATCGGCAACAGCGAACAGTGGTCAATACTAACAAGGCGATTGGGATTCGACTATCGGAGAGTAGACCTAAAGATCAGAAGATGTCCGAAATTCGTGCATATCCCCCCTACAGCGGTTCCTGCCTTCTTTATTCGACCGCATTAGACCGCTCGTAAATCTGGTATCGAACACCCGAACGCTCGCAAGAATTCCGAGCTAAACTGTCGCATTCAGGCTTAAGAATAGAACCCTTTCTCGCCAGTCCGTTTCGCCAGAACTCATGCTAGTTCTCATAGTTGGCGATTATGGCCGAACGACTGGTATCTTGAATCTCATATTGGGTATCTGGAGAAAATTGAATGGCGATGACTGCTGCTGCTTCTGAACGTGCAAGCGAATCCGGCAAAAAACTGGAATTCAAAGGGGTGTTCCCGGCAAACCCGACTCCGGTTCATGCCGATGGCCGAATAAACGAAGAAGCGCTAAGGGCAATCTTCGAAGAAAACCTGTCTCACGGCGTCGGCGGTTTCTGGGTGGCTGGTTCGACCGGTGAAGGCCCGGTGATGAGCGACCAGCAGCGTGCGACCACCGCACGAATAGCCGGGGAAACCATCTCTGGCAGAGGTCTTTCGATCATGCACGTCGGTGCCATTAGCACTGAGAGTGCGGTGAAAGGCGCGAAGGCCGCGAAAGAATCGGGTTGTGATGCCATCTGCTGTGTGCCGCCGTTCTTTTTCCGTGCCAGCGATGACGTGGTTATCGAACATTACAAGCGGGTCGCCGATGCTGCCGATGGCCTTCCGTTTTTCGTCTACAACTTGCCTCAGCTAACACAGGTCGAAACGACCCCCGCGCTGATGGAGAAAATTGTCGAGAACGTGCCAAATGTCATGGGTCTGAAGCATTCAGCGCCGAATTTCGCCGACATCCGTGTGTTCGCCGATATGGGACTGAAATGTTTTTCGGGCAACGGATTACTGCCGCTACCGGCGCTGACAATGGGGGCGGTCGGAACGGTTGACGCACCGCTGTCGATTGCGCCATGGCACTACACAGAATTATTCGATGCCTGGGAGCGCGGCGATATGGATACCGCGAAACGACTCCAGGACGGTGTTTTGAAGATCGTGGATATCGTCAGGATGTTCGGAGCCCCGGCCGCTGTAACGAAGCTGATTCTTTCGGAGCGGCTTGGCATCGATTGCGGTCGGCCAATTCCACCGGTTGCCGACCTCAGTGACGAGCAGCGGACTATCGTGCTGGCGGCGGCCAGAGACGCCGGTCTATTGCAGGCCCCTTAGCGACTGCTTTTTCAGGATGTTTCGACACCCGCGCTCCCTGTGAAGCGAGAGAGCTGGTGTGTGGGTCGGGTTGCTTTCACATCACTTACGCACAGTCGAAAATCCCTGCTCCGTTATCAAATTTCCCCCCCTCAACACTTCGACAAGCTCGGTACATGCCTGACTTCTTTTTCTGGCTCCGCGGGGAGAAAGGACTAACCGTAAATGCCCGCCAACCTCGCCCGGTTAAGTCGGGCCGCGGGATATCGCCTCGGCACCGAAACGATCCCTGATCGCGTCGATCGCCGTGCTTGTGTCGGAAGCGGCAGTCGGGTTTGCGTCCAGTAGCGAAAGCTGGGCTGCACGTTCGCCAAGACCACTCACGCCGACCCCCAACAGCCGCACGACATCGCCACGTTGGCGCATAGCGGTTACCAGTAACTTGAGGGCTGTATCGTGAATCAGCTGGTCGCCATTGCCGGGTAGCGGGAACGTACTCTGGCGAGTGATCGTCGTGTAGTCGCCGTATCGGAGCTTGATGCTGGCGTTTCGGGCGAGTTGACCGGATTTCCGTAACTGTGTTCCAACACGCTCGCTCAACCGTTTCAGCACTTGTTCCAGTTCGCTCCGGCTGGAAATATCTGTATCAAACGTAGTCTCAGCGCTGATAGATTTTGCCTTCGCTCGTTCCCGCAAAGGCGCATTGTCGATCCCCTTCGCCCTGCGCTTTACGTGGCTGGCATTGTTCGGCCCCAACGCCCGGCGCAAAGGGCCGTCCGGGGCATTTACCAGTTCGCCCAGAGTAGTGATGTGGAGCTTTGCCAGTGCCTCGCCAGCTTTTGGCCCGATACCGGGAAGATTGCGGACAGGTTGCGGTGCGAAAAAAGCTTCGACCTCGTTCTGCCGGATCTTGAAAACTCCGTCTGGTTTGGCATGTTCTGTCGATACTTTAGCGGCCAGCTTGCTGGGCCCGATGCCAATCGAGCAAGGGAGTCCCAGTTCGTCGCGCACCCGCTGTTTCATCGCCCTCGCCGCATCCAGCGGCGCACCATGAAGTCGTTCGGTTCCGGTCATGTCTATGTACGCCTCATCGACGCTCACTGGAACGACTGTTGGTGAATAGTGGCGTAGCACGTCCATGAACTTTTTTGACACTTCACGATACAGGCCGTGAGTGCCGCGCATGAAAATGGCCTGCGGGCACAGCCGTCGCGCCACCGCCATTGCCTGTGCCGAATGCACCCCGAATTTGCGCGCTTCGTAGGATGCTGTTGCAACGACGCCGCGCGGCCCGAGCCCGCCGATAACGACCGGTTTTCCAACAAGCGAAGCGTCGTTCTGGCGTTCGACCTCGACAAAGAACGCGTCGAGGTCAACATGGAAGATAACGCGTTCCTGTCCGCTGGATTTTTCACTACTTTTTTCGCTGGCGGGCATACCGGCAGATTAGCACGAAGCGGTGGGTATCTCGAAACAGTGTGGGCGTTGCCTTGGCCGGGATAATCCCTTCTACCTGTCAGGGAATGGATCAGGGTGAGTGAAACCTGCCAGCAAGGGCGAATACAGGCTACTGTCACCCTCGCGGCCAGCCAGCCCGCCAGCCAGCCAGAAGGTACGCGCCTCTCTGCGTAGGGATGGAGAATGTCGCCCAACCGCCCCTACGGAAGTTCGTGGATCTGGCGCATGGTGTTTACCATTTCCACGGCGGCCTCGGCGTAATCAGCAGCATGACCGATTCGGGCGACGGCCTGTTCGGTGTTATCTGTCGTCAGCACCCCGAATATCACGGGCTTTCCCGTAAATTCACCGGCACGGGCTATCCCCTCCGACGCCGCATATGCGACATGTTCGTAATGGTCGGTATCGCCGCGTATTACCGTGCCGATGCAAATTACTGCGTCGATATCACCACGGTCGGCGAGTCGGCGCGCAACAAGCGGTAGCTCGAAAGCACCCGGCGTTCGCACAACAACTACATCGGCATCGACCACTCCTAGCGCGGCAAGCCGTTTCAGCGCAATATCCAGCATCTGGTCGGTGATATAGCCGTTGAACCTTGCCGCCACGACTCCGATGCCCATACCTTCGCCACCGAGTTGTCGGTCGATCATTCGGGGGCTCATCTAGTTTGCCGACCCTGACGCGGACGTCCTGCCGGGTGATTTATCGGACGTAAGAGTTCCGGCTGAATCCGTTGATATATCACCGAAGGGGCCATCGTCCACATCCAGCGTGTGGCCCATCTTCTCGGCCTTGGTCTTCAGATAAAACCTGTTCTCGTCATTCACCGGGGCGGCAAGCGAGAGCTGTTCGACCATCTCAAGCCCGAAACCTTCGAGCCCGACAACTTTTTTCGGGTTATTTGTGAGCAACTTAAACCTGCGGACGCCGAGGTCACGAAGAATTTGGGCACCGACCCCGTAGCGCCTGAGGTCCATCGGGAAGCCAAGTTTCAGATTCGCCTCCACGGTATCGAAGCCCTGGTCCTGAAGCTCGTACGCTTTCAGCTTGTTCAGCAGGCCAATACCGCGGCCTTCCTGCCGCATGTAAACCAGCACCCCACGACCATGCTCGGCGATTATCTTCAGCGCCATGTTCACCTGGTCGCCGCAATCGCACCGGGTACTGCCAAAAACATGTCCGGTAAGGCATTCCGACTCGACCCGTACGATCACGGGTTCGGAATCGTCGATTTCGCCCATGTAAACCGCGATATGCTCCGCCGGATCGACAAGGCTGTTATAGGCAACGGCCGTGAAAACACCATGCTCGGTTGGCAGCCGTGCCTCGGCCACTCGTTCGACCAGCTTTTCATGGCTCATCCGATATGCGATGACATCGGCGATGGTGACGATTGGCATGTCGTATTTGCTGGCGACTTCCTCGAGTTGAGGTCGGCGCGCCATCGTGCCGTCGTCATTCAGGATTTCACAGATAACCGCGACAGGGCGCATACCCGCCAGTTTGACAAGATCGATTGAACCCTCTGTGTGGCCTGCCCGCACCAGGACCCCGCCTTCTTCGTAGCGGAGTGGGAACACATGACCCGGCTGCACGAAGTTGGCTGTGGTGGCTTCTTCGTTGGCCAGTAGCTTTATCGTACGGGATCGGTCGAGCGAAGAAATACCAGTCGTTATCCCGAACTTGGCATCGACGGTCACTGTGAACGCAGTGTGATGTTCCGCTGTGTTTTTGCGCACCTGCATCGGCAGTTCGAGTCGGTCGAGGTCGGTCCCCAGCATCGGAGTGCAGATCAGCCCCCGTGCTTTCATCGTCATCAGGGTGATGTTTTCAGGCGTGGCATGCTCGGCTGCCATCACCATGTCGCCCTCGTTCTCGCGGTCCTCGTCATCGACGAGAATCACGATTCCGCCCTTTTTTATGTGAGCGAAGGCGCGTTCGACCGATTCGATTGCTCTGGCCTCGACCATGTCGGGTATGTGTGGATTGGTCATCATTAATTTTTCTTGGAGTCTGTTTTCATATGTTGAGCCAGATATGGCTCAACAAGACTCGCCACATACTTCGCTGTTACGTCCGTTTCAAGGTTCACTCTGGAACCCTCATTCAGTTCGCTGAACGTCGTGTTTTCTAAAGTAAACGGGATGATCGCAATGCTGAAACTATCAGATCTGCGATCAACTACCGTGAGACTTGCGCCATCGATGGCGATGAAGCCCTTTTCAACAACGTTCTCAATTATATTCTCCGGCGCTTCGAATACGATGACCCTTGAGTTGCCGTCCGTTATCACAGACCGCGCAGTGCCCACGCCATCGACATGCCCCTGCACCATGTGGCCGCCGACACGGTCGCCGTAGCGCAACGACCGTTCGAGGTTCATATGGTCGCCGGATTTCAAATCGCCAAAACTGGTTCGGTGAAGGGTCTCTGGGACAGTCTCAACCGTAAAAGTCGTGTCGGAAAGTTTGACTACTGTGAGGCAGGCCCCGGCAACCATGATCGACTCCGACACTTTCAGGTCGTCAAGCACCAGGCTTGCAGCTACAACAAGGGTCGCTCCGTCGAACGATTCGACAGTCCCAACTTCTTCGATGATTCCAGAAAACATTTTTTGTATTTTTTGTAACTCAGGAACGTGTGGATTTGCTGGCTATTACTGGCTACGAATCGCTAACGTAGCCTTCAACCAGAATATCGCCATCAAGTATCGTGTGGGTGACCCGTTCAAGCTTAAGCGCATCGCCGAGCGATTCGATTCCCGGCCCTGAAACCCCGATAGGGCCGGGGGCATCGGTCCCGCCAATGATTTTTGGCGCTATAAACGCAGCGATTTTGTTCACGAACCCACCCTGAACAAATGCTCCGGCAAGCTCGCCGCCTGCTTCTATCATCACGTTATGCAGGCCGCGTGTGCCCAGTTCACCAATCACGACCGCTAAATCTATCTTCCCATTTTTTCGAGAAGACTTAAGGAGCGTTACAGAATCGTTTGGCAGCTCGACTTCGATATCGTCGCCGATCACCCAGAGGACCTCGCCCGGCTCACCAAACAGGGCGGCATCTGGCGGCATTCGGCCATTGCTATCGAGTACGACGCGCAGTAGCGGTCGGCCAGTTGCTTTGCCGGCAGCGTCACGCGCGGTGAGCCGGGGATTGTCGGCAAGCACAGTGCCTATCCCGGTGATGACAGCATCGGCCCCTCGGCGCATCTCGTGAACTCGCTCCCTCGAAGCTACGCTCGTGATCCACTTTGAATCGCCGGTGCGCGTGGCGATCTTTCCGTCGAGGCTCATCGCTATTTTCAGGGTTACCAGCGGGCGACGTTTTTTCAGGTGATATGCAAATCCCTCGATCAGGAGTTCGGCACGAAGAATTTGCTCGTCATCGGCTTCGCGCACCACCTCGATGCCCGCGGCCTTCAACTGTCGAAATCCGTTCCCTGAAACGCGCGGGTTGGGGTCTTCAAGCGGTGAAACGACCCGGACGATGCCGGCCCCGATAATCGCATCGGTGCAGGGCGGGGCAGCACCCTGGAAAGCGTGCGGTTCAAGCGTGCAGTAGAGAGTTGCTCCTCTCGCTCTGCCCTCTGCCTGGTCGAGCGCAAAAATTTCGGCGTGCTGGCCCGGACGCGGTGCGGTCGAACCTTCGCCAACGATCTCTTCGCCCTGAACAACGACGGCCCCGACCGGCGGACGCGGTGCGACGCCACCTTTCGCCATTTCAGCCAGTTCAAGTGCTCGGTCGAGCGGATGTTTATTCAACGCGGGCTCACTCGTCTACGACCGCTTGATGTGGCTGTCAAAATCGAGATGAGCCCGGCTGGCAGTCGGTGATTCCTGGCCCTGATACCTGCTGCTCAATTCTTTCGACCCGTAGGGCAGGTCAACCTCGGTCGTCGTCATCTGGAATGAAATCTGCCCGATTCTCATCCCGGAATAAAGTGTGATCGGCAGTCGTGAGACATTCGCAAGTTCGAGAGTCAGGTTGCCAGACCAACCGGGGTCGATAAACCCGGCAGTCGAATGGATCATCAGACCGAGTCGGCCCAACGAACTCTTGCCTTCGATTCTTGCCACAACGTTGTTCGGCAGCGTCAGTTTTTCAAGCGTGCTTCCGAGAACGAACTCGCCCGGATGCAGCATGAACGGGATGTCGGCAGCGATTTCGACTTCGTCTGTCAGGTTCGGCACGTCTTTTCTCAGGTCGATGTAGGGCAGGGTCGAATTGCGGAATACCAGGATCTTATTTGCCAGGTGAAAATCGACACTCGCGGGCTGAACATCGCGCGGCGAGTAAGGCTCAATCTTGATAGTCCCGTCCTCAATGGCGGCTTTTATTGAACGGTCGCTAAGGACCATGCGAACTTTCCTTTTAGTTTCTGGCTAGTTTCTGGCTGGCTTCGACTGGTTGCAGGATTTCATGGTTGATTTTATTGATGAGGTTGGCAACGTTGGCAAACCAGTTTCATCAGAGTTTTTTAGCGTGATAACAGCTTCATAATCGGGTGCGGGCGATTGAAGTGCGTTTTCGGTAACCATGTTACCGATGTAAAAGCGCCGAGATGCAAGAGTTGAGATACAAGGACAAGATCATCTGTGATCCCGAACTTGTCGGTGGATTCCGAGGTCGATGAACCGAAACCTATCATCTGGGAATCCGGGCAGGCGTGATGTTAAGTTCCGAGACGCCGTGTCGGCGGAGATGGGTCAGATTCACCATGCTCCGGTCGGAATAACGGGGGTTAAGAAGGGCCTTACTCAACCGAATAAGGCCCGCTTTTTCTCTCAGTCCTCTCCCAACTACCACCTAGCCCGCGATTGCGAAAACGACCTGTAGCGTTACGGATAGGCTCACATCGCCAGCCGAGATCGGCGTGCGTGCAAAACCTTCGTCCATCATCATCCCCATAGATTCGGGGAAAGCCCGCGACATTGGCACTGAGCTTCCGACTTCGGTCAGGAAAACCATTGGGCCAAGCGTTACACCCATCACCCTGGCGTAGAAATTGGCCTTTGCCAACGCATCGGTAGCAGCCATTTCTCGGATCTGCTCACCGAATACCGAGGGATCGTCAACAGTGAACTGGATCGAATTGATCCTGACCAGATCGCCCCCGGCAGTTGCAGCCGTATCAACGACTGAACCGAGAAGATCGATATCCCGCACGGTCACCCGGACAGTGTTGTTCACGATGTACCCGGTGATGCGTGGCTCACGTCGGCTACCGGAACTATCGGAAACCTCTACCCACACAGTCTGTGGCTGGATGTTGAAGTAACTGGTAACGATATCGTCGTTGGCAACGCCGGTCTCCCTGATCGCCGCAAGCACGTTTTCCATGGCACCGGCTGCTTTCTGGCGTGATTCGGCAACAGTGGCTTCGCGAGATTCGACACCGATCGAAACCTTCGCGACATCCGCCGGAATCTCAAGAGTCGCCTGTCCTGTAACCCATATACCCGTATTCGCCGTACTGGTCTGGGCGGTGAAAACAGGTGATATTCCGTAGGCTGCCGGAGCAGCGTAGAACCCTGAGGCTTCTATGGCGGAGGCGGGCACAGCGAACCCAGCCGAGCCAAAATCGTTGCCAACAACGGATGGCGAAGATGGTAAACCGATCGTATCGCCGAGCCCCTCTGAGCCATCTTCTGTTACCAGCACTATGGGTTCACCAAGAATCGGTAGCTCGCCGTTTGCCCCAATGCCGTCGTTTTGGGTTGTGGCGCAGGCGATAGCGGCCAGCGAAAGCATTGCGACGGCGGCCATGAGCAGCCATGCGGTGGGTCGACGGAATTTTGTGGTGTCCATGACATGTGTCCTTTGTGATTTTGGCGCAGGTATCGGTTGCCCGAGCCCTGAACCATGCAAACCTGTTTGTTCCCGATTTACCTGATGAAGGTTCATCGCTGTCATGAGTAGAGACGCATCGTGCCATGTTTTTGTTCCATCAAGTTGCAAAGACGCGGAAATTCGGGCCTGATGCGGTCGCCGTGATGGCCGTTCGTGGGGCGCGGTGAGGAGTGCCCAGATGACGACGTTTCCGCCGCTCGGTCGATCAGTCTCGACGGACTCGGCGCAACCCGACCCACAGGCCGATTGCCGCTACTGCGAGGGCTGCCAGTGCGATCTGCAACTGCCACAACGGCAACGCTATGCGGTTATCAGCATCAGGCGGTTCGGTGAACCTGGTATCAAGTTCATCAAAAGGCACAGCCGCACCGTCGGCTTCCGGGGCAATGAAATCTGATGGCCCTTCCGATTCGATGGCATCGCCGGTAGCGGACGGTTCGCGACTCAGCGGTTCGTCTTCAGTTGCAAATTCAAGACTGGTTTCTGCAGTTGCTGCTGGGAGGGTTGTTTGCGCTTTTCGGGCGTCTAGCGCGTCTTCATCGGCATCATCACCAAACGTGGACAGTTCCGTCTCCGGTGCAACCTCGTCTGCTGTGTCGGCTGTTGCGGGCATCACCAATGCCGGGGCAGGAGTGGATGTTTGCTGTGTAGTGGTCGATTCTTCAAGCTCGGTCAGACCGCCACCAGTGGCTTCGGATGAGCCATCGCCCTGAACTGGTCCGCTCGCCATCTCGATTTGTGGTGCGTCTGCTGCACCCGCGAGTGCAGGTGCGGCAAGTGTCTCCACAGAATCAGGTTGTGCTGCGCTGGATGCAGCAGTAGTTGAAAACTGCTGGCCCCGGCCCGATTGCTCGACGACTCCTGTGACATCGCCAAGAGTGAGCAGTGCGACTGTCAGTGCTGCGAACCCTGCGAGAGCCATCGGGGCCAGTGCCAGTTTTCGCTGCGGTGCGAACAG
>CAYLWG010000101.1:0-10094 GCA_964387235.1 uncultured Dehalococcoidales bacterium | reverse complement strand
ATCGAGGTCAACCCCCGGGTGAGCCGTTCATCGGCACTCGCATCCAAGGCAACGGGTTACCCGATAGCCCGCGTCGCAACAAAAATCGCACTCGGCAAGACACTCGATCAAATATCAAACGCCGTAACCCAGAAGACCACCGCGGCGTTCGAACCAGCCCTCGACTACTGCGTCGTCAAAATCCCGCGCTGGCCCTTCGACAAGTTCCCGACTGGCGACCGCTCGCTTGGAACGCAAATGAAGGCGACCGGCGAGGTTATGGCGATAGATCGCACGTTCGAAGCTGCGTTGCAAAAAGCTGTGAGGTCGATGGAAAACGGCCGTGGATCACTGCTCTGGGAGAACCCCGACTGGGGAGGAGAGGGCCCACCTGACCTCAAAGCTGATGACGACCGGCTCTGGAAACTGACGGCTGCGATCCGCGGTGGCCGCACCGCCGACGATGTATCGCTGGAAACGAGCGTAGACCCCTGGTTCACACGTGCGATTGCCCGAATCATCCAGATGGAACGCAGGCTTCTGGCCGAAGAACTTACACCCGACCTGATGCGCCGGGCAAAGCGGATGGGCTTTTCCGACGCACAGATCGGCACGCTTGCCGACTACCTGCCCGAGCAGGTGCGTACTATGCGCAAAGAGTGGGGTCTGAAACCGGTTTACAAGATGGTCGATACATGCGCCGGTGAATTCGAAGCCGTCACGCCGTATTTCTATTCGACTTACGAACAGGAAAACGAGGCCGTTGCGTATCAAGATGAACAGGTGGCGATAGTTCTGGGCAGTGGGCCGATCCGTATCGGGCAGGGAATCGAGTTCGACTACTGTTCGGTGCATGCCGCGTGGGCCCTTCAGGCAGCAGGTGTCAAGGCGGTGATGATTAACTCGAACCCGGAAACGGTTTCTACCGACTTCGATACTTCCGACAGGCTGTATTTCGAGCCGCTCGACGAAGAGAGCGTTCGCGACATCATCGAAAACGAGGGTGCTGGCTCCGATTCCGGGCTACCCCAGACGATGGTGCAGTTTGGCGGCCAAACCGCAATTAACCTGTCGCAGGTGCTTGGCGTCGCCGACCTACCCATACTCGGGTCGAGTCCCAATGTGATCGACCTTGCATCGGACCGTGGCAGGTTCGAAGAGGTCACCCAGCGACATGGCCTGCCCCAGCCCCCCGGCGGGATGGCGTCCGATGCCGAATCGGCGTTGCAGGTCGCCAATAACGTCGGCTACCCGGTCCTCGTGCGCCCAAGCTACGTGCTGGGCGGACGCGCTATGGAGATCGTCCAGACTCCTGCGGAGTTGCTTCGCTATTTTGAACGAGCAGCACGCGAATTCCCCGGCCAGACAATACTGATCGATCACTACCTGATCGGTCTCGAGGTCGAGGTCGATGCGGTGTGTGATGGCGAGGACGTGTTGATTCCGGGGATCATGCAACACATCGAACGGGCAGGTGTTCATTCAGGCGACTCGATGGCGGTATACCCGGCTCAGTCGCTAACAGAGGCCGAGGTCGATACGATTGTCGATTACACACGCCGAATTGGTCTTGCTCTGGGCATAGTCGGCCTGATGAACATCCAGTTCGTCGTCGCCGGTGGCGGCGCGTACCGCGGGTTCGACAAGAACAGCAAAAACGGTAGTGGCGGCGACCCCGAGATATACATAATCGAGGTCAACCCGAGATCGTCACGGACCATTCCGTTCATATCGAAAGTCACCCGTACTCCGATGGTTCGAATCGCCACGGAAGTTATGCGGGGTAAGACCATCAAACAACAGGGTTACAAGGGGGGGCTGGTGAAGAAACGCAACCTGATAGCTGTAAAAGCCCCTGTGTTTTCGATGTCGAAACTGGCTGGCGTGGACACTTTTCTTGGACCCGAGATGAAATCGACCGGCGAGGTGATGGGTATCGACACTACGTTTGAGAGTGCCGTTACTAAGGCGCTGCTGGGTTCCGGCCTCAACATTCCGGAAGGTGCGGCCGTGCTATTGAGCATCGCTGATCCCGATAAGGCCGATGCCCTTGGACTTGTTCGCACACTCGATGAAGCCGGTCATGCTATCTACGCCACAGAAGGCACAGCCCAGATGATTCGTGCGATGGGCATTGATGTGAAAGAAATCGAAAAACGGCTTCAGCAGGGCGGCAGGACGGTGGTCGATATCATCGAAGATGGCACGGTTGGTGCAGTGGTCAACACGGTCACTGGCGACCGGACGACAATGCAGGATGGCTTTCATATTCGCCGGGCGGCGGTGATGCAGCGTATTCCGTGCTTCACGTCGATCGATACTGCGCGGTGTGCTATTGAATCGGGAGGCGAAGTCGAAACTGCCCTGGGTGGGCAGGGATACAACATCAGGACTCTGGCCGAGTATCTCGACGGAACTGACGACAGTCAGGTGTGAATACTGGGGTCGCTTGCCCTGGCCGGTCTGATCGCAAACACCCCACTGCTACCGCAATGGCCAGTCGGGGTTAATGGGTTTCGACCGTCGTTCTCGGCAGTTTTACTATTATCGAGCTGCCTTTGCCCCGCTTGCTGTCGACAGTGATCGTACCTTCGTGAAGATCGACGAGCGACTGAACTACCGATAGTCCCAGTCCGCTTCCTGCCGTTTTTGCGACCCCGGGGCTCGAACCTCGATAAAACGGGCTGAACATCTCTCTCTGATCGGTCTCAGAAATTCCTGGACCCTGATCGTTCACCGTGAAAATCACATATTCTGCATCGCTCGCGACATGCAGTTTGATAACCGTGCCATTTTTTGAAAATTTCGAAGCATTGGTCAGTAAGTTAGTCAGTATTTGAATAACCCTGGACCTATCCGCGTGCAGGTCCATTGGCGAGTCGAGATTGGTGAGTTCGAGGGTTTGCTCGCGTTCGGAGAGCAGGACCCGTGATAAATCGGCGACATCATCCACCATCTCTACAAGCCCGAACTTCGCCTTATTCAGAGTAAGCCGCCCGCTATCGGCTTTTGATACGTCGAGCAGGTCATCTATGAGCGACTTCAATTGATTTGACGATTTGCGGACGAGCCCGAGGTGGGCCTTCTGTCTGCCAGTTAGGTTTTCCGACCTGCTGTTGATAAGTATGTCGGTGAAGGCCGAAATTGAGGTCAGGGGTGTGCGCAGCTCGTGTGAAACGGTCGCCAGAAACTCGCTCCGGGCAGCCGCAATGCGCTGAAGTTCATAGTTTTCGGATTCAACCCTGATCGTGTCCCGCTGCTGCTGCTCAGCCAGCACGCGCCCGGTAATGTCCTGCTTGATTCCAATCAGATGAGTATTCTGCCCGACCTGATCGAATACGGGCGTAACGGTGATTTCCTCAGGATATTCGGTTCCGTCCTTCCGCCGACCGGTATGCGTTCCAGTCCACGACTGCCCGTGCCTGAGAGCGCTCCAGATTTTTTTGTTGATCGACCGGTCTGCGGGGTCTGTGGATTGCATGATTGACACATGTTGCCCGATTACTTCCTCCGAACTCCAACCGCACAATTCAGTGAACGCAGGGTTGACCCATTCTATGATGCCGTCGGTGTCAGTAATCACGATTGCGTTAGCGGCCGATTCAAGGGCGGCTGCCTGGACTCGAATCTGCTCTGTAGCAAGTGAATTCGCGAACGCACCCGCAATCTGGTTTGCAATACGTTTCATAGTCTCGACTTGATCGCTGCCGTACGCGTTTTCGGTTTTGCTGCGCAATTGAATGGCACCAATCACGCGGTCATTGGAAATCAATGGGGCGGTGAGAAATGTTCGTGCACCGGCTTTGTATGCCCCTGTACTCCGTGCGCGATGCTGGTTGTCGTCGATTGAACCAATCGAGACACTTTGCACTTCGCCTTTTCTAATCGCGTCGCCGGCTATCAGGTCAGAAATGTGAAATATCGGTTCGACCGGTCGCTCGGCAGACCGTACACCCCTCGTGTAAAGGTGCCGAAACATCTCACGCTCCGGGTCATAGGTTCCTATCGTGATCCCATCAAACTCGATCACCGACCCCGTGAGACTGTCGATTTTGGGTAGTACAGTCGCAATATTGTTGTTCGATCCGACAGCAATGCTAAGTTCCGCAAGTACATAGCGGATGGTCGCATCTGTCTTCAACTTCTGGAAAGCGATATTGTCCGCAATTGAACCAGCTATCTGAACGGATACCTGCCCGGCCAGGTCAAGTTCAGCGGGCCCGTAGGCAAGTTCTTGCCGGGACCGGAAATGAATGATTCCTAGGAGCTCGTGGCGCCATACGAGCGGGGCGACCATCCAGCTTCGTAGTCCCACCGGCCCGGAAAACACTGAAGTTGCGGCGACATCACCGGGCACTCTGGGGTCATTTTCGTCGATGACCGTGGGAACAGGGTTGTCGGCGAGCAACCTGCGAACCTCACCTGTTGCGGACATAGCGGAGCCTGGAGCAACGTGCGCCAACTTGACCCCATACCCGTACACCGCGATGGGTGGGTCTCCCGGTTTGGCCCACAGGGTTATCGTCAATCGGTCGGAGGGAATAAGGGTGGTTATTAACTTTCCGAGATTGTCGAACGTGGCATCCATTTTTTGAGACGAACTGATGGCACGGCTGATCTGTGCCAGTAATTCACGGACTCGTGATTCACGTTGTAAGTTTTGATAGGCGATTTGATTCGCCATCGTTCCTGCTATTTGCTGGGCGACCTGCCCGGCCAATTCAAGTTCAATGCGCCCGTAAGCAAGCTCTTGGCGGGATCGGAAATGGATGATTCCGAGGAGCTTGCTGTTCCACATCACGGGGGCGACCATCCAGCTTTTGAGTCCTACCGGTTCAGAGAAGCTGAGGGATAACGCGTAATCGGTCGAAATATCTGGCTGAGTTCCATCGAGAACCATGGGGACCGGATCACGCTGTAGCCGCATGGAAACTTCCCCGGTCATGCCTCGCGGAATAGTGCCCTGGACGAAATCTTGAAGTTGCAAGCCATACTCGCCAAGTGAACTGGGTATGGCCCCCGGCTCAGTCATTACAACGATAGATAGCCGATCAGACGGAATGAGGTCGGTGATCATTTCACCCAGTTCGTTGAAGTTTTCAACGAGGCTCTGAGACGAGCTAACTTCACGACTGATTCTTGCCAGCAGCTCGCGGGTCCGCGATTCGTGACGCGTCATCTGATAGGCGATTTGATTCGCGATTGCACCGGCGACCTGGTTGGCTATGGCGGTCGCTTTTTCCAGATGAGATTCATTGAACGCAGCTTCCGCGCATGCCCGAAACATGATCACAGCGATTGAGTTTCCCTGCCAGACGATTGGTGTGACAAGTGTCGAATTCAGCCCGGATATTCGCATGATCCGTTCGGTTTCCGTGGTCTTATCGGAATGCGCAATTGCTGTATCGTCGGCGATGTAGGATTTTTGTGTTTGGAGCCATGGAATTGTGTCGAATTTGGATTCATATGCGCGCGATCCCGAATCATAGCCCTCAACGTTAAATCCATACACAAGCACGTTTTCGACTACGTGATTGGCGGCGTCCGGTATGGATATTGCCACACGGTCGGCACCAACCAGCGAGCAGGCGATCTCGCCGAACTGCTCCTGGATTTCGTGGAGTGAGCGGACCGAGCTGATGAGCCTCGAAAGTTCCAGAAGAGATTCTCGCAGGCCCGATTCGAGCCGGGCTTGCGACAAGGCCTGGGCGTTGGCAACCACCCCGGAAATCTTGTCCGCCAGCATGTCGACTAACTTAAGATCGCCATCCGAATACGCCTCCTTTTCAAAGGCGCACAGCACCAGGTCGCCGATGATTTCCCCGCGCCACCTGATCGGTGCGATCATCAACGAATGGAGGCCGACCGAACGGGCCAGAGAGTTTAACTCTTGAAACACGCGATCGTCAGGGCCATTTTTTCCGCCCAGCCGAAAAGCCTTCTTCTTGGCGGACCAGTTTCGGACGATGTCCTCGGAAATTTCGTGGAGTGAGCCCGGTTCGAATCGTTTTATCACCGTGCCGGACACGTAAGCATATTCGGTCAGAGATTGCCGGTTCAAGTAGAACGAAATCGCCATCCGGTCGTATCGAACGAGTTCTGACGCAATTCGGTCGAAATCAGGGAATAGATCCTCCGGGATTGGCGAGCGGATTAATGCGTCGTCGATGCGTCGCAAAATTGACTGGACTTCTGGGTCTAAGCCCGGTCCCGTGCCAGGAGCCGTTGCCCCGATCAATCCCAGTCCCCTGGAACGCTGGGGGCAATGTGCTGTGCCACCCGCCAGGTCCGCGACCTTAAGTCACACACGTATTCAACACATCGAACACAGTGTGTCGACCGGGATGAAATTGCAGAGAATTTGCTGAAGGAGAATGAAGGAATGAACATGGTCAAGACTCTTCTAGGGGAATAGCCAATCTGCGTGCAACTCCGGCAGCCCCCGAAAGTCCAGAGTACGCGCCTGCGAACCTAAAGAAACGCCGAGTTCGGATCATGCGTGCTAGCACCCATATTAGGTCTTAGTTACATGTTTGTGCGAAAATGCGCGATACAGATATAAAAAGACCCCGTCGCTGACGGGGTCTTTTTATATCTGTAATTGAAATCGCGTTAGGGCCGGGATGCACTCACTGAGAGCCATACCCGGGGAATCGTCTTCAGGCCCATTTCGTCCCAGATTTGCCTGAGCCCTTTTTGTAGCGCTTCCCGTCCCGTGTCCAACGGTACGCCGGGCATCACGCCCTCGATCCAGTCTGAAAAACCAGATATGTGATGCCAGCCTTCGTGCGGGACTTCGACACGGTTCAAATCGTTCACAACAACTGTGAACCCGGCATCCTCGACAAATTCGACGTACTGGTCGGCCGTGATCTGAACCCGTGATTCAACTTTCGCGGATTTATCGACAGAGAGACCATGTTCGCGCTTGAGAATGCGCAGCGAACGCATCATCCACTTGCGGAAGAATTCGTGGCTGTCGGGCGGGTGAGACCCTTCGAAGAACGAGGTGTTAAAGGCGAATATGCCATTTGGTGCAAGCTTTTCTTTTATCTGCGCCAGCAATTTTGGCTTGTCGGGAACGTAGTGAATCGAATTGCAGTAAACAATTGCATCAACGCGGTCTTTAACCGCGTCGGTCAGGTTTTGGACTTCCGAATGGACGTAGTTGACCATCACGTCTTTGCGGTCGCCAATCTCTTCGGCTGCCGCTTTCAGCGCCGAAGTCGAGTGGTCCACAGCGTAGATCACCGTTTCTTTTGCCGACTGAAGTCGCTCGAGAATGAGCTTCGTCACCCCGCCAGTACCGCACCCGAGGTCGACAATCTTCCGCTGCTTGCCCACCTCGGCCAAGTCGAGCAGGCGGGCGTTAACCCTGGTGTAGAACGGAAGGTTGGAGAAGCTCGTGAAGGAGTATTCTTCGCTCGCTGTTACCAAAATCATGCCTCATAGCCAGCCGCGTGCGCGGTGTTGATTCAAATAAGGTTCAACTGAACCTGTTACATCGGAAGACCGTAACTCCTGAATTCTATCAGAGCCAGAATTTCTTACCAGTTGATTAGTCGAACGTTATTTACACGTCGTTCGGTTCAAATTGCCCTTTTACTGGCGGTGGCTCTACTGCTGGTGGCGTGTAACGAGAACGGCGGGAAACAGGGCGGTTCTGATAACCGAGCGCCGTTGATATTCGCTGCCGCTTCGCTGGCCGATGTGCTTGGCGAGGCTGCGCAACTGTACGAATCGGAAACTGGTAAGAGGGTCGATTTCAGTTTTGGCGGTTCGATAGCACTGGCGAACCAGATCGCTTCTTTTGGCGCACCGGCGGATGGTATTTTCTTTGTTGGCGATAAGCCTGTGGCGATTCTTGAGAGCGCTGACCTGCTTTCGCCAAAAGATCAGGATCGGGCTATTGGTTTACTGAACAAGCTGGTTGTGATCGGTACTGAAGACGAACAACCATTGGATTCACTGGAACAACTTGCCGGACGAAAAGGCCGTGTGGCAATGGGCGACCCTGCCCTGGCACCGGCAGGCATATACGCCCGGCAAGCACTCGAATCGGCCGGAGTCTGGGCAGAAATTACGGATCGGGCGATTTTCACGCTCGACGTGAGGGCTGCAATAGCGGCTGTCGAATCAGGTAACGCCAGGTATGGAATCGTCTATCGAACGGATGCTGTCAGTTCAAGATCAGCATCAATCGTTTACGAAATTAGTGAGGGGCACGACCAGATTGAGTACTCCGGAATCGCGCTGATGGCTGCCACGAACGCAGAGTCTGCCAGGGAATTCCTGGATTTCCTCGCGAACACGCCAGGAACCCGTACCCTGTTCGAATCAGCGGGATTTACCGTTGTAGCCTCCAGCCCCGCGGCTCCATAGGAATTTAACGTAATACCGGACGCATTTCTGGTTCGTCCGCACCGTTTCTAAATGAACTCAGATATATCCATAGTCGTTTTATCGTTGCAGACCGCCCTTGTAGCGACCGCGTTCACACTGCCTGCGGGGATGCTTCTCGCCTGGCTGCTGGTTAGGAAAGAATTTCGAGGCAAATTCGCCCTCGATGTCCTCGTTTCACTCCCACTGGCATTGCCGCCGGTAGTGATCGGGTACGTCCTGCTCTGGGCTGTCGGAAGCAACGCATGGCTGGGCCAACTGAGCATATCGGTGTTCGGGTCGACCATTGCTTTCACATGGTTCGCTGCCGCGCTGGCCGCCGCCGTCGTATCGCTCCCGCTAGTCGTGAGGTCGTTTACGGCAGCACTTGCCGGGGTGGACCCGAGACTGGAAATTGCCGCAAGAGGGCTTGGCGCGGGGCCGGTCAGGACATTTCTGACCATCACCCTGCCGCTTGCTTACCGGGGCGTCGTTGCCGGGGTATTGCTTGGTTTTGTTCGGGCATTATCCGAATTCGGGGCAACGATTGTCGTTGCTGGCAATATCCCGGGGCGAACACAAACGGTGCCGTCGGCGATTTTCACGCGAATATCCACGGGCGATACCGAAGCGGCCTGGCGTCTCGTGCTGGTTTCGGTAGTGATCGGCGTAATCGCTCTGGCAATCCATAACTGGTTGCTAAAGCGTTCTGGCCCCAGAGATACAGGTTCAGGTGGGTCCGGCCGATGATTTCATTCGATTTCCAGTTGCAACGTTCCGGTTTTTCCCTTGATGTAAGCGGGGTGTTCGACGATGGAATTACAGCGATATTCGGGCCTTCGGGTGCAGGGAAATCGACTCTGCTGAATTGCATCGCCGGCTCGCTCCGGCCCGATAGCGGACGGATAGAACTCGATGGCCAAATTTTGTATTCGCGTGTCGCCAGTAGTGCCAGTTCTGGCAGTTCTAAAGCAACGCGAAAGACCACGTGGGTTAGCCCTGAAAAGCGCCGGATAGGAATTGTTTACCAGGACGGAGCCCTATTCCCACACCTCGATGTCAGAGGCAACATAGAATTCGGGTACAGGCTGATCCAAGAATCCAGCCGCAAGTTTGATCCGCTTGAACTTGCCGAATTTCTGGGTCTTTCCGGGTTCCTTGCCCGAAAACCGACCGAGCTATCGGGTGGTGAGCGTCAGCGTGTGGCGATAGCGCGTGCGCTTGCGACTTCGCCCGAGTTGCTGCTGTTGGATGAACCACTGGCTTCCCTCGACCCTGCTCGTCGTGGGTCGATTCTCAACTACCTGAAGCGTGTGCATGTCGAGTTTGAAATTCCGATGATCTACGTGTCACACTCGATAACAGAGGTGGTGTCGATTGCCTCGAAATCGATGCTGTTGAACGAAGGCAGAGTGGTCGGTTTCGATCGGCCTACAGAACTGCTATTGCGAGCAACCGCGATGGGAAGTGCCGGTACTGCAGGCTCTGATGTCGCAGTCGGTCATTTAGATCGGTTCGTAAACCTTCTCGATGGCGTAATTGGTGAATCGACCGACCACTCGACGTTGGTGCGAGTTGGCGATACCGAGTTAACGACTCGTCGTCAAAATCGAAACCCTGGCGACAATGTCGTCGTTTCACTTGGCGCAAGCCAGATTATTCTTGCAGCGGGGAGACCGTTCAATATATCGGCGATGAACATCATTAAAGGCAGGGTTGTGGATATCTGGGCCAGC
>CAYLWG010000100.1:0-10255 GCA_964387235.1 uncultured Dehalococcoidales bacterium | reverse complement strand
GTGAATCGTATCGGGCTGGATCGAAATCCTCAGCTGACATTATGCGAATGGCAGATCCTCGGTTCCGAGGGTAGTGAGCGAAGTGACTGCTACGCTTGAGACGATTCGTAACACGATCGAAACTAGGTCTTCGCCAATGCATTAGATGTTTGTTGAAATCGGTAAACGGACCGAGCTTGCGGGCGTCCTCTCGACTACGAATCTGTTGTGCAGTGACGGTCTCTTTGAAAAAACCGCGGTAACCGAAAACTCTCAAAGCTTCTTTCATGCCGTCCACCTAATTTAAGAGCCGCCGCCTGTTGAGGGCGACGGCTCTTTTTGTGTTCTTGGTGGAGACGGGGGAGAGTCGGGCTCGCCGGTGAACACGGCAGGGCGCTGGGCCACTATACGTTTTCAGTCTGCGCTGCTAATCGACTCCGCTCGCCCGTCGGCTTGGCGGGAAGAACCCGACTCATGTGACGCGCCTTTTGAACGTCCTCCACCAATCCCGACATGACCAGATTGATGAGGCCCTGGCCGTTCTCAATCGGAGGTTGGTCGTAGATGTAAAATCAACTCCCGGCCTGACGGTCCGGTGATTCCCCGGCCATGAGTTCGAACGCGGTCCTGCCACCCCGGTCGGGCTGTGGTGTGTTGTGCCAGATGTTCATCGCCAGGCCCAACCACCGGTTGATGTCCTCAAGGGTCTGTGCGCTACCGACACGTTCCACAATCGCTTTAGAGAAACCTGCGGCATCGTTGTGGAGCAGGTGCTGCAGCACCAGGCCGATCCACTCCTCTCGCGACATCACCAGACGTTTATTGGATTCTTCCTGGGCCGCCTCCGTCATTCTGGTGATCGCATCGTCAAGGTTTCCGTCACGCGGACGTTCGGGTTCTGGGATGGCCGACACATCTTCTCCGGTGGGCTTCCTTAGAAAACGGTCGACCTCAATAGGGTCCATCTGGAAATCCGACAGCGACTGCCGCATGTTCGGACCGACCGAGTACGGCAGCTCCAACCACCCCGGCCCAAACAGCCACTGGCCGCTGCGGTTTGGAACCAGCCACGCCACCAGGGTGATCCCGCGCTCAAGCAGACGGCTGAGTTCCCTGCTCCTGACGTCGAACCACTCGTCCTCCAACTCCAGGAAAACGCTGCGGTCTGGTTCGAGTCCGGCAACAATTGCCGTGATGTAACGGCTGCCCCTGATGCTGAGTAAGGTCTCTTCCAGGAACCTCCCGCGGTAGAGCGCTTCTGCCGCAACCTGGGCGGGCGCTCTCCCGTCAGGCAGCACATACGTGAACATGAACCATGCGATAAAGCGCCGTACCCGGCTGATCTCAGAGTCGGCCCCGGCCCCGTACTCGATCGACCGCCAGTCCTCACCTCCGTAGAAGACCTGTCGGCCAGCCCGCCGCGCTTCGCCAAGGTCAGGGGACGATAAGCACCAGTCGGTTATCTCTTCTATGTGGCGCGGTTTCGGCATGCGGTACGTCCTCGCTGGGTGGTGAGAGATCATTGATGATAACGGCGGTGCCAGTATAATTCCCGCGATGATTGGGGGAACGCTCTGCACCGACCGGCAGTGGCTTCTGCTCGTGCGCGGTGCGTGGTACGTGGCGTGCCGCAACTCTTGTTTTGCCGACCCGAAGACAGGGTCCACCGTTCCCTCCAACACTACGCAGCACCACCAACGCAGGAAACGGGGCGAAGCGTCAGTTGATCAGCCTCGGATTTCATGGGAATTCGCTTTGTCGAGTGCCCGGCCAGGGCGAGGGACGCGCGACCTGTGGCAACCGATCACTCAAACGTGATTGATCCCTGTGTTCCATCACCAGCCGCACAGCCGACTCGAGTACCTCTTTGGGATACCTGCTTAATCTTGTCATCGCTCCAACTTCTCAAGGATTGGAGTCTCCACCTTTCCCGGGGCGGTTCACCAACCCACTTTTCGCACAACGGCGATTGCATGGGCGACAAAAATCATCGTCGTAGCTGACCGGGTTTGTGATCGGGCGGTCATCCTGAAAACGTGAGCATCATTAAATCCACAATTTCAACAAGTAGATAGCTTTTGACCTCAGGCTGCGACGTGTTGCCACGGTTGCCGAGGAAGTACTCTTAGGAATAGTCGTCGTCGATTGAATACTTATTGAACCGGTCGTTACCGGCTTGCTTAGTATTTCGTGAACCTTGGATCCTGAGCCGGGGGCTCCAAAACCAACCAGTACCGATTTCCATCCAGCTTCAAACGCATATCCCAACAGGAAGCCAACCAGTAGTCCAATGACCGCCGCATATAGTTGATCCTTGGGAGGACCATGATAAATTCCTACACGACGTCCATTTTGCAGCCATGTTTTGAGTCTCAACAACTCCCACAGCAGATACCCAGCTGCCATCGCGAATCCGCTGATAGCCCGTTCTTCGCTAAACACTATGGTGGGAAATCTCAACTAGGCTCCCGCCGCCCTTGAGCGTCACATCAATTTGATTGTTGCGAATGAAGTCCCTACCAACCAGACCTATTCGATGTCGACAAATTTGTTGTGTCTTGTCCCGCCCACATGATCCCTCACACGCTGACACCCAAGGCAGACCTATCCAGTCCTCGATGAATAACAGGTCTCGAAATCGTGCCGGATAACTATTCGATTGATCACCTATGTAGACCCTAATCGTGCCAAAAACTGAAGCAACATCGGTTCTGGTTTCTTTGTGAGTAAAGACAAACGGTTCGAGTTCATCTAGATCAAGCGAGATTTCTTTGGCGTACTCCGCAGACATGAATGAGCGATCTGATCCGGTGTCGAAATGAATCAACTCATAAAGATAGCCTTTCGTTGACTCGAACCGGAATGGCAGCACTGGGTAGTTCTGAAAGCAGGAAGGGATTTCGGTTGTGATGGATTGGATGCTGACTGGACGACCAAGAACGAAAGTTTGGCAACCATAGTTCGCTCTAATATTTTCCAACTGAGATTTCGGCGGGAGTTCTTCCCCCTTTTCGCCAAATAACTCGCACATAAAAGGGTTTCTGCCTACCACGATCCATTCAACGTCGCTGTGTGCAAACACGTACTCGCGAAATCTTTGTGACGCTTTGTGGGTTTTCAATGCGAACGCTGCCCTTTCTGCGCCACTCATCGATTGGTAGCCCTCCACCGCAACCGGCAACGGTTCACGTTGTACCCCAAACGATTCGATCAACTCGACTAGTTCCGCGTCAAACTCTCTCTCATGTGCCTGACGCAACACTGAAAGTACGTTCTCTTCAACTTCCCGCTTTGTCGTCCAACTAGTAAGCGATCCACCACGAATGTGCTCGAGGATGATGAAGGGATCGACTTTCGAGAGATTGGCGGTCATGATTTCTACATCGATGTCGGTTGAGAAGATCACTATTTTGGTGAATCGATCTATATTCCAGAGTTTCGTAGACAGATTTTCACCGTACTGATCTGGCCCAAGAACGCCGTCAATGACTACAACATCAAATTTCCGAGTACCAAATATTTCCAGACAGTGCTCCTCGGAAATCGCGGTGACTATTTCAACGTCATGTTCTTTTATCGCTTTGAAAATCGTCTCAAACTGTGGATCGTCGGCGCGGTCGTCGACCCACAAAACAGAATTTAGATCCCTCGTTTTAGATTGACGACGGTTTTCCGTAACGGAGCGACTCGCAGTTGTCATTTGGTTCCTGACCAGAGATTACGTAGTTCGTCGGGTTTTGTACCGAGGAAATACTATTACGAATTTTGCGCCAACGCTATGATCGCCTGTTTCGACAATCGTTCCGCCCCACCGTTCCACAAGTCGCTTCGCAGCATGCAGGCCGATGCCAGTGCCGAACCGACCTTTTTGAGTGTAGTAAAGATCGAAAATACGATTCTTCGATTCGTCCGCTATTCCAGGTCCGTTGTCCTCAACGCTCATTGCTATTTCAGAATCTATGAGCTTAAAAACAATCGAAATTGTTCTGGCCCTCCGTGAAACGTATTTATTGCGTGGCGATAAAAAATGAATTGAATTTGACAACAAGTTGTAGATAATTCTCAATGCGTGGCTTTCAGGAATTAGCACGTCAACGGTGTCCACAAATGCCGCTGATTTGCTAACGCTCACTTCGATTCGGGCTTGGGATGTTCTCTCCTCAAGCACTGCCTTGACTTCGTCTGACAAAGCGAAAAGATCGACTTTTGAAGGTTTCGGTTCTGTCATACCCTCTCTTTCGGTGGGTTGTCGATCGATGATCGCTATCATTTTCCCAATGACAGGCGGAATCGCGACCAAGTGTGATTTGAGGACTGTTTCAGTATCGTTTGTCGGATTGATACGGGGGAGAAGCTTGTCTATTGCGGATCTCATCGTTGCCCACATTGGGACGATATCGTGCATCAGTTCCATTGCCGCTTTCCCGCCTGAAACCCAATCTGCCGATTCGCTCAAACGTGAAACCGCGTCTTCGGCATCCCGAGCCATATATCGCCTGATCACGATCGGTTCGAACGACCGGGCAATTCGCTCTGCTCGATCCAGAAATATCGAATCCTCGGTTGGAGGGTGTTGCCAGAACATTGTCACCGCCCCCATCGGAACACCCAATACAGAACAGCTGATTCCAAACCCAGACGACCAACCTTCTTTTTTCACGGTCCCTGGGCTGGCGGTCCGTTCTGCCTTCAACGGGTTCTCGTAGGTTAGAGAGTTCTCCATCACACGCCCGACGAATGAATTCCTGCCAATGCCTGCTGAAATCGTCGAAAGCTGGGAGCTTAGACCGCCAGAAGCAAACATTTCGAGGTACGGGTCGTCAGACTGCTGATCATGTGCTGTGGCAGAATTTCCGATAGCCCACAGGATAACCGATTCCATATGAAACACTTTTCGGGCATGGTCGACGAAGTCAGAAATCCTCTCTATGCCTGCAAGACCGCAACTTGCCCACTCGTCAATTCTTTCGGTTATTTGAGACTCTATTCTTTCGAGCAATTTGCGCAGGTCTGCAAGCGCATGCTCCACAATTTCGAGTGTTGTATTTGAACGTGCAATCACCAAGATTATGGCATCGTCAATATGCGGATCGACTTGCCATCCCGTCGAACCAACTAGAAAGTCGGTGTGTCGTAAAATCGTGTGGGCATCAGAGCGGACAGAACTAATTTCTGATATCCGCACTCGGATTATTTGACCCACGTCGATAGCTGCGGCTTCGGAGACCCAGAAACTGGGTAGGAGTACAGCTAACTCCTCGCACACGGACCGGTATGCGATTCCAACGCCTACGACACCCGACGATGATCGCGCTTCTCCAAAGCTTTCTAACAGAAACTCGAGTATGGACAAGTCCGGCCTAAGAGCGGAGGCCTCGTTCCTCGTCAACGTCTTTTGATCCAATAAGTTAACTCCGCTCACCGCGATTGAATTCAACTTGCTTGATTCTCGCAAACCGTATTTCGGTCGGGGTCGAACTAGTTAAATCGCCCTTAGGGAACATGTCCCCTCGACACACGCTACACGCTACACGCTCACCGTCACGCGGGTGAAGGGTAACACATCAAGTAGAACGCTCTCGCAATATGGCAACTGAACCGCCCCGGGAAAGTTGGAGACTCCATTCCTTGAGTGGACGGTGCTATGACAAGACTAGGGCTATTCGACAATTGATCGAAATCGGTACCAGGTTGCAGTAGGGAGCGCTGCTCAACTACCGGTAACGTGTAAGTCATACCAGAGAATGGAGGCTTACATGAAGCAGTACGAGTTGAGCGCCTCACAGTGGCGCAAGATCGAAGGGTTCCTGCCGGGGAGGCCCGAATCAGTTGGCGTGACCGCAAAGGACAACCGCACTTTCGTGAACAGCGTCCTGTGGGTGCTGCGCAGCGGTGCCCGCTGGAAGGACCGGCCTGCTGAGTACGGAAACTGGAAAAGCGCACACAAGCGGTTCACGCGCTGGGCCAGGGACGGGGTCTGGGATCAGGCTGTGGGGCGTTCACGAGGGGGACTGAGCAGAAGATTCACATGACGACCGATGTGAACGGCCAGCCCATCCGCTTCATCCTCACAGGAGGTCAGGCAGCGGACTCCCCGCAGGGCATACCCCTCTTGAGTGGGATCAACACCACGCACGTGATCGCAGACAAGGGATATGACAGCGACAGTATCATGAACTTCGTCCAGTGCCAGGGGGGCCATCGCCGTCATACCGCCCAGATCCACATCAGGGTGTACACCAAAGCGCTGCCGACACCCGCTGCGGCTTAATCCATGGCAGGCGATTCCACTTATAAACCGGGCCGAACTGTTCAGACGAACGGGACCACCTCAATGCGTCGTATCGACGAGATTCACTTCGATCATCCGTTTGCGGGCAGTAGGATGATGCGGGATCTGCTGTACCAGGAAGATATTTACTCTGGACGCAGGCATGTATCCACGCTGATGCGGCGGATGGGTATCAGGGCGCTGTACCGGAAGCCCAACACCAGTCGGCGACATCCTTCTCATCATGTATATCCGTATCTGCTACGCGGGTTACCGGTGGTCAGGGCCAACCAAGTGTGGGCGATGGACATCACGTACATCCCAATGCCAGAGGGTTCGTGTACCTCGCTGCTGTAATGGACTGGTTCAGTCGCAAGGTGCTGGCATGGCGAGTGTCGATCACGATGGACACAGCCTTCTGTGTCGAGGTGGTCGAAGAAGCACTGGAACGTTATGGCGCACCCGATATCTTCAACACGGATCAAGGGAGCCAGTTCACAAGCGAGGTCTTCACCAGCCTTTAGAGTTGCAAGGGCTAAGGCGGGCGGATGAACTCAGAAATCTAACCCTCCAAATGTTGCGAAAACTACGCAGCGACAAGTTCGTTTTGATTACAGCCAAAACAGCATATTTAACGCGTAATCGTTTCGCTGAGGCGGTCACATGCGGCAACTCAAAAGCTCCAGGGAAAGTCTTCAGCAAGCACTCTCCTCGGGGAAGGGAGGAGCCAACCCGACAGATTTAATTGCCCACCTGACAGAACGCTCAATCTCACCATCCAGCCAGGGTTTCAGAATGTAATCCCTTGCACCCGACCTGACTGTTTCGACCATTATGTGGGTTTCTCCGTGGCCGGTGATCATGATCACTGGTATCTCCTTTGTCAGCGATCGTCCCTTCAGCTTTTTAATGACGACCGTTCCTGAGCCACCCGGCATATCAATATCGAGCAGGATTACATCGGGGATTTCAGCTTCTGCGACCTGTATTCCGCTGAATCCAGTCTCCGCGGTCACAACTTCATACCCGTCCTCTTCCAAGATATCCGTCAGCAGTAATCTTGTGCTGAGATCATCGTCGATTACCAAAATTGTCGGCATCAGCGGCCATCCTCCTGGCTAATCATGTCTGCTTGTGGAAGCACAACTGAAAACGTGCTTCCGACGCCAATCGTCGAATCAACTGAAATTGTGCCGCCATGGAGATCAACCAGTTTCTTGACGATGAACAGCCCTAAACCCACTCCATCGATATCTTTGGAGGGTAGGTGACGTCCGCGAAAGTAACTATCGAATAAATGTGGTTGATCTTCGGGCGAAATCCCGAGACCTTGATCGGTGATGTCGAACCTCAACCCATCAGCAACGTCCAGTATCTCGATCACCACCGTCTTTCCTGCCTCCGAGTACTTCGACGCGTTTGAAGCCAGATTGCCGAGTATCTGGAGCAGTCGTAATCGATCTGCCGTTATTCGATGTCGTGCTGTTGTGCTGATCCGCAAGGTCTGGTTTCTCGAATCAAAGATCGGTTTGAACGTAGATTCTAGATCTGCAAGGAATTGATCCATGTCAATGGTCGTGACGTTCAACTCGAGCTGATTCGCTTCCATAGAAGAGGCTGCGAGGAGGTCGCTGATCAAGAAAGACAGCGTCCGTGATCCTGCTTGGATGGCCCTTATTTGTCTGAGTTGCCGCTCAGTCAAGTTGCCCTGCTTGTTCCGCTGAAGCAGGTCGGCAGAACCAGTCACGGAATTTAGCGGAGTTCTAAGATCATGCGACACCATGGCGATCAGGTCTGACTTGAAATGAGCTTCACTTTCAAGCCGCTTGTTCGTTGCGTCCAATTCGACAAGCTTCAGACGGTCTTCTGCAGCGCGTAATTCACGCATTTGCGCCAATCTGTTTTGTATCGCGGGTGCGAGTTGAGCGCCGACCAGTGAAAAATACTCCAGATCGGTCTTGCTAAATTTACTGTGGCTGTTCGAAGTCGCAACGAGGTGCCCAACGGATGTCTGGCCTTTTTCGCCGAAAGGAACGGACATGATGCTACGTACGCCAAATCGCTTTGCGCCCACCGTAAACGCCCCCGAATCATCAGGGTGAATTTGCGGCGATTGTGACCATGGGTGTGTCGCCAATGGTTTGAACAGACCGGAATCGGCTTTTGAGAAGAGCGTATCGCCAGCGTTGTTCTCATTGCATAAATAGATCGCGGCGCAATCGGCGTTGAATATTTGCTTAATGCGAACTATCACCAACGCACATGCCTCTGACATGTCATCGATATCGCCAATAGCTCTGGATAGTTCGGCGAGGGTCCTGAACCGATCAGATTGCGACTCTACCTGCCGGTTCAATTGGTGCAGTCTGGTGACGCCAGCGATCTGACTGGCGATTGATTCAAATAGCTTGAGGTCTTGGGGTCCGTAGGCATACGCCTTGACAGATTTGACGCTGATAATACCGAGTACATCATCGCCGATGATTAACGGGGCTAATAGGCCAGATTGCAACGAATGATCTAGCGTCTCCGTCTCGAATGCTTCCGAGCCATCGTCAACCAAGCCACGTTTAGTTGAGATTGCGTGCCGCACGGCGGGCGTGAACGCGTGTACACGACGCGCATCCCGACCGGGAAGTCTTACCCCCCAGATATGCTCATCAACCGTTTCTTCCGTTTTTAGATCGGCGTAAGCGAGTACAAGACGATCTGCCGGTAATATCTCAGAAATTAGTTTGGCGACCTCCTGAAAACCTTGGACCAGATCAGAAGCTGACGAAAACAATCTGGAGATTTCTGAAAGGTTGCGGGCTTGACGGGCCTGCGATAAAGCCGTTTCCACCAGGCTTGTCTGTTGAATAGCAGGTGCAGCGAAATTCGCTACGTCTTTTAGTATCTGGATTTCGGTCGGCCCATAGTGATCTGGCGCGCGTGAGCAAATACCAATCCAGCCAATTGGAGCCCGCGCGGGACCAAGAGGCAGTTCCAGCCAGGTCCGGAGTCCGACATCCTCATACTCTTTGATTGCAAAGTGAGGAATATCCAAGATATCACTGACTAATAAGGCCCCGTCACTATCGAGAAAATCCGATGGGAAATCCGCCAGCGGCGAGCCAGACCATCCACTTGGAGAGGATTCAATAGCGATTCCACGGACGTAAACGGCTTCAATGGCTTTAGATGATCCGAGCCTCAGCGAAACGGTCAACCGATCGAAATCAATCAACGTCTCAATTTGATCTGCAATCGATTCGAACACAGGCTCCAGCCCGCGCACGGAACCGATGTCAAACGCCGACGGAGAATTCTCTTCGAACAGGAAACGTCCCATCGCACTGGATACCGTTGCGAGGTCAAACGTTCCCAACTCGTGCGGATGTCGAAAACTTTCTTCTGCCGTTATTGGCGCGACGGACATGAGAAAATCACCTGTTGACATTACGTTCGATAGTCATTTCACGCATCATACTATGCGCCGAATCGTAATTGGTAACCATCAGTTGATGGCGTGGCGGGTGTGGATTGTAAAAGTATTTGGTGACATCCAGCGTTTTGTCTCAGACGTCCGATTGCGAATGTGGGCGGGGCTGGTGGGGATTTTAGTCGGCTACCTTGGTTTACTTGAATTACCTGTGGTACTAATTGCCCATCTTAACGTAACTGTACATGTTCACCTCTAGTTCCCGGGTGCGGCGGCGGATAACGCGCAGCGTCTGTTTTTTTTGGCGAGTGTAGTGATCAACACATCACCGGGTTCAGCTGTGGTGAATTCATCGACGTGAAGTGGAGACGGGAGCGGAGGTGACTTTGCCCTTTGCCCTTTGCCCTTTGCCCGTATACAGCGTGTATACATGAGAGCTGCATTCGACGTGAATTTCCATCTCTCGCCTCTGCCGGTCAACTTGCCCGGAGTTGACCGTTCAACTCAATTGGAAACCCTCCGCTGAACGTGTTGAACAACGCCCTGTCCAACCCCCATGGGGCTTTTCCGCTAAACGAAACCCG
>CAYLWG010000099.1:0-10331 GCA_964387235.1 uncultured Dehalococcoidales bacterium | reverse complement strand
CGTTTATGAAAAGGCGCGCACGTACGCGCATCGTTTGCACCATTGGCCCGGCTACCGGAACACTGGCACGTATAAAACGGTTGATCCGTTCAGGAATGTCGGTCGGCAGGCTGAACCTCAGTCACGGAACTCCAGACGAACACCATTCTTATGTGAAAATGCTGCGGAATGCCGCTGAAGAAATGGGAGTTGCTATTGGGATTCTCGCCGACTTACCTGGCCCAAAATACCGGGTCGGCGAAATGGAACAGGCAGAAATCACGCTTGTGGCCGGCCAGTACTTCGTTTTGCAGGTTGAGCCGTGCGCTGGAAATTCCGAACGCGCCAACGTGTGGCCCCCCGGCCTGCATAAAGACATCAAAAAAGGTTCGCCAGTACTTATAGACGAGGGCACGATCGAACTGCGGGCGGAAAGAATTGAAGGGACCGACATCGTTTGCCGCGTGACACTAGGCGGCACGATGAAACCGAACAAAGCAGTCACAGCTCCGGGCAACACTTCAACACTCGACTATTTCACGACGGAAACAGAGAAAGCGCTTACATTCGTAGAATCATCCGACATAGATTTTGTCGGGCTATCGTATGTTCGCGATGCCACAGATATGCGGCAAGTTCGGGAACACCTGCGAAAAGCTGGCAAAACTCCTCAGCTGGTTGCAAAGATCGAAATTCAACAGGCCGTAGATAACCTGGCTGAAATTCTCGACGAATCGGACGCAATCATGGTGGCGCGTGGCGATCTGGGCGTGGAGTTGCCATTCGAACGAGTCCCGGCGGTTCAGAAGCAGATCATTCGAATGGCGAACGAGGTAGGAAAGCCGGTTATAACCGCCACCCAGATGCTCGAATCGATGATCGAGCAGCCTTCACCTACACGGGCCGAAGCTACCGATGTTTACAACGCGGTTAGAGACGGGACCGACGCCATCATGCTGTCGGGCGAGACTTCGGTCGGGAAGTTCCCGTTCCGCGCCGTAAACGCAATGACCCGTATCGCCAAAAGGGCCGAATCGTACCTCGAATACCCGATGCTTGCGGAACGCCACAGGTTGGCGGCGATGAAGGGCGGGCTTGCTGTCGATGATGCGATCGCCGATGGAGCCGTTGTCGCGGCATCAAGCCTGAATGCCAAGGCAATCATTGCGTTCACAGAATCAGGAAGCACGGCCGGTCGGGTGGCCGCTTACCGACCGCCTATGCCGCTTTTCGCACTGACTCCCGACTTTACCGGAGGCGCAAAACTGGCCTTGCGCTGGGGTGTAATTCCAATAGTAGTCAGGCAGTTTGAACAGCTTCAAGATATGTTTCACGCAGGCTCGCAACTTGCGCTTGAAACCTCGATTGCCAGAGCGGGCGATGTGATCGTGGTCGTTGTAGGACTGCCGATAGGAGTCCCTGGGACTACGAACCTGCTGAGGGTAATCAAGTTGCCCGAACCCGAAAGCCTTTAGCTCGCTGGTTCGGGCTTTAGCGCAGCCACTTCTATGGCCTGGCGAAGGCGACCCAACTCTCCGGAGTCGGTCGGCTGGCCGCCATAACAGGCAGCATTGAACCTCGATGTAACCGCCTCGATTGGTGCATCGGGCAAGAACACCGCCAGCGCAGGCACGCGCTCGCTGGGAGTTACGTTCGGGTCGAACACCATTCCGCGTTTTATTGCGTGCGCCAGTGTGTCGAAATAAAGAAGAAAAACCTCGGCCACACCCTTTTCGCCCTCCGGCCACTTCCACTGAGAACGTTTCTTCCTGCCCTTTAGCCAGTCCGGCACCAGGCTCGACAACAGCTTCATCATGTCTGCCTTCGCATCGGCGTCACCGCGTATCGACTCACGGTCTGAACCGTCACTGTCATTAGCTCGGGCTGAGAAACGTCGGTAAGCAAAAACAAGAACGAAGAATAGGACTACAACGAGCAGGATCGACAACGGCCAACGCAGTGCGCTGAGCGCGAATTCAGTTGCGTTTTCAGCCTGTTCAGCTGCTGTATCTACAACAGCCTGTACCGGAGCCAACCCACCGATTTCTTCGGATGGCTGCTCCTCCTCGCTGAATACGTCTACGAGCCAGTTAACGATTGCCAGTAGCAGCCGCATCGCAATTTCAATGGGCCAGCGTAAAACCCACAGCATCGCATCGACGAACGCGCCCCACAGGCTCACCATGCCCTTCACACCAGCGTTGCCGTAACGGCCTGTCAGGAGTCCACCAATCACGCCAACAGCGAGAATTGCGAAGACCGATATTCCAATAACGAGCGGCCATGAAGCGTTCCCAGCATCGTCGGTCTGTGGCAGTCTCGCGGCTGCCAGCCCGATCAGCGACGCACCGAAAAAGGGAATCAATAACGGTGTTATCCCGATATCAAACCCGACGATCAGTTGGGCCATCAACGCAAGTGCAATAAAGGCAGTGCCAACTTTGAAATCCCGTTTGAGTTGCCAGGCGACGCCGCCACCGGCAATCAATTTTTGCGCCCGATACCAGATCAACCCGGCGGCAAGAAGCGCAATGATCAGATCGGCAACGCTCTCAGAGTTGTAGGTGCCTCCGAACATATCGACCGGCCATGCGATTTTGAGCGACCAACTATCGCCAACCGTCGCCGAAGCCACCGTGAAATAAACGGCCAGCAGTGCGACACCGCCCTGGTAAAGCGCAATTGTTGTCGCATCTCCCCTGGTTGCCCCGCCAAAAATCCAGGCCGTAGCCGCACCCAATGCGAACAGGATAAACAGCGCAACCCAGGGGATCGGCGAGCCCCCAAGGCCCAGAATGGCCCCGATTACAGCCAATCCGGCAAACCACCAAATGCTCTCGACGATGATGAGAGCAATGTATGAAACCGTTAACGGGCTACGCACTACACGCGTCCTTCTCGCGACCCGTTGGCCCGCGACTCGTTGGCCCGCGATCCGTTGGCGCGTGGTCCTCTGGTTCTGGCAGCCGAAACTGGCACATCATCCCAGCCCGCACCGCTTTTCACCGGCCTGCGGAACGAGCTTTGACTTCCCGATTCAAGTTCCTCTACCGTTTCAAGAAAAAGGGCACGTCCATCCCTGACTTCGAACTCCGGGTAATCTGGTGGGTCGTCACGACCAACATGCAGAACAATGACCGGATGACCGCTGCGTGACAGACCGCTCAGATAGTTCATCGTTCTTGGGTGGTATATGCCACCAATATGGATCAGCGTCGCACCGGCCGGAATCGCACCACGCCGGCCGCGGGCCAGTTCATCCATAGTCCTGATCGCTATCGGGTGAACCATCGCAAGCGATTCAAGCAACATCGCCAGTTGCCCCGGCCCCGAACCTGGCGGAACAACGGCATGCGATGCCCTGAAAGAGGTGACGCCGTTGGTCACAAGACCGGTCTTGTATCCGAGGTCAAGTGCATGCTTCGAAATCGAAGCCGCCGCGGTCATGGTTGCCTCCAGAATGTCTGATCTGTAACCCTCCCATGAAACGCTTGTAGTAATGGCCTCGGCGAATATCACTACATGCTCTGAAACACTCGGGTCGAACTGACGCACGAACATTTCGCCACGACGAGCGGTTGTTTTCCAATCGATGTTTTTAATCGGGTCCCCGGGGCGATATTCGCGGACTCCCGCCGGTCGAGAAGGGTCGTTCCACAGGGGTCGGCGTGAAAGTGAATCACCGATCGGACGTCTGGCTGGCAGCGAGAAACCTGGCATCGCCTTGATATTCGGGTAAACATAAATAGACCAGGGTGTATGGTCCAGAGAGGCTTCAGCGGGATAAAGGCCAAATAAATCGCCACTGCGGAGACGGGTTTTGCCGAGCTTGTAATAACCCCTGGACAACGCCGTTATCGTGCGCTTTATTCTCACACGCTCGTAAGCAGCGAGCGATGTCGAAAAGTTTATTTCAGCGCCGCCAAGATATGCCTGTTCCACAAGTTTATGGCCTTTAACCAACAGGCCTCGCGGCACAAATTCGTTGATTTCAAGCCACGAGACCGGTAACGGCTTTTTGTTTTCAATAGTGAACGTAATTTCAATATCGTCGCCCTGAAAGACGTGGTCGACAGACGGTGTCCGGTCGACAGTAATCTCTTCAAGCGAAAGTGCGGCCCAGACCCTGGACGACATGGCGATCACGAATGCGAGGGCGCCAAGCGAAGCGACCAACGGCTCTCCGGACACCGCCCCAACTATTACCACGACTATGAGCAGCAGAACAAAAATTTCACCCAGCGGGTTCAGGGCCGTGCCTCTCGATGCCGTCAAGTGCGGTCGTCGGTAACGCGCCTCAAGGCCCCTCGTCATCCAGACCGAGTGCATGCCCATCTATTCGCGCTCGATGGGCACCGGAGTCGTCTCGGCAATTTCGAGAACGATCTGGTCTGTGGCCTGCCCCCGGAGTTGTGTCGTTGTTTCGGCTATCAGGCGGTGAGCAAGAACCGGAACTGCCAGTTGCTTTACATCGTCGGGCAGAACGTAATCGCGTCCATTCATTGCCGCCCGACCCTGCGCTGCATGCTGAAGGGCAAGCGAGGCCCGTGGGCTGGCACCAAGCCGCAGATTTGCGCTGTTGCGGGTCTTTTCGATGATGTCGAGCAGGTAGTCTCGTATCGTGTTGTCGACCCTGACCCCGTCGATGATTTCACGGGCTCTAATAACGTCATTCGAGGTTGCCGTCGGCTTTATCGCATCAGGATTTTCGCCTGACTTGAAACGGTCGAGCATCGACGACTCTTCCTCCCGGTCCGGATACCCGAGGGATGCCCGCACCATAAAGCGGTCGAGCTGCGCTTCCGGCAGCGGGAAAGTACCTTCCATTTCGACCGGGTTCAGCGTTGCCATCACCATGAACGGCTCGGGGAGCATGCTGGTCACACCATCGATCGATACCTGTCGTTCCTGCATAGCTTCAAGCAGGGCCGATTGCGTGCGGGGTGTGGCGCGGTTGATTTCGTCGGCGAGCAGGACTTGTGAAAAGACCGGGCCTGGCCGAAATTCGAATTCACTTTTCGAAACGTTGTAAAAATTCACGCCCAAAACATCGGCCGGCACGAGATCGGGCGTGAATTGAATGCGCCCGAACTGGCAGTCGAGAGAAGCCGCGAGGGCCTTTGCCAGGGTGGTTTTCCCAGTACCGGGAACGTCTTCAAGCAGCACATGGCCCCGGCATAGCAGCGCCAGTACCGCGAGGTCGATAGTTTTCGATTTGCCAACGATCACGCGCTGGACGGATTCACGTAACCCGGTCGCCAGTTGCTGGACTGTCGATACGTCTACGTTCGTGGAGTTTGGCGTGCGCACAGCGTTTGGTGTACCTGCGGCAGATGCCGCTTCCTGCCGACTCTCGATCGCCAAGTAATGCTCCGTTTCCGATTCTAGTTAGAAGTGATGGTGAATTATGTCATGCTGGGCAAACTGAGCCGGGTTCAGATCCCAGGGTTTCATGGTGAGTATGTTGGTGAGAACTGATTTACGACGCTTTGGTAAGGAAACGGGAAGCAGGAGTTTTACGATTCAGGTTCATTCGTTATGACGCGGTCGTACCCAATTTCACCCCTTCAGGAAAGAGTTCGATTGGAGAGATTCCATGCCATTGTTCGCCGACCTGAGTCTGCACAATGCGATAAGGCGCGCTCCGGCAGCATGCCCGAGGCCAACGAAACCCTAAACCACTACGACCGTGTTCGTGAGGGTGCCGATTTTTTCTATCGTGACATTGATAACGTCGCCAGCTTCCAGAGTGAACTCGGGAGGCGGAATCGTGCCGGTGCCGGTCATGGCAGTAGTGCCATCGGGAACCGAGTTATGTCGGATGAGCCAATCGGCAAGATAGGCGCAATCGCGCTTCATCTGGCTCGTGTTCGCCTCACCCTTGAACACCTCACTACCGTCACGCTCGATCAGCAAAGTCACAGCAAGTTTCTGGGGATCGCCAATGGTTTCGGGGGTCACCAGTGCGGGACCCAACGCCGCCGACTTGTCGTACACCTTCGCCTGTGGCAGGTACAGCGGGTTTTCGCCCTCGATAGTCCGGCTACTCATGTCGTTGCCGGCCGTGTAGCCGACAATCTCGCCGCCGTAAGTGACAAACGCCAGTTCTGGCTCTGGAACGTTCCACTCCGAATCGGCCCGAATTCCAACTTCATCAAACGGTGCCTGCAAGCGGTCAAATGTCGATTTGAAGAACGCCTCTGGCCGCTCGGCATCGTAGACTTTCGCATAGACGTCGGGCGATCCACTTTCGGCCTGTCGCTCTCGCATCGAGTCCATATATGTCACACCGAACGCCCAAACTTCTGGGGCGTCGATGGGCGGAAGCAGGGTAACGCCGTGCTTGCCGGGCGCAGCGCCTTCCAGAAATTCGTCAACCGGTATCGTGGGTACGCCCGAACCAGAGCCAGAGTTAGAGCCGAGGATTCCGCGGGTCAGTGAGTCGATGTCTGAACCTGTTATCGACGCCGCTTTCAGCAGGTCGAGGGTCGAACCAGCGTGGGGGTTAAGCGCCGTTAGGTCGGTAATCTCCCCCGATTCGTCGTCCACACCGACGTGCCGCTTGCCCTGCTGAATGTACTGGTAATAACGCATTTTTTGCTTTCGTGAAACTGACGAGTATACGAACAGGGCCGGGTCGGGCCCGCCAAGAGACTATCTCAAAAACCTCCTCTCCCGGAGGAGAGGAATGAGGTGAGGGGAAAGCTGCCCAGTAGTCAGTGCGCTTTCGATGGCACCTTCTCTATCGTCGATTACTTGCCCCTCAATCTGGCCTTCTCCCCGGGGAGCCAAGAAGCTCGTTCTCCGATGAACTTCCTGACCGGGTGGAAAAAGTTGACGATAAGCCTAACCGAGTCGAGCGAAGTTTGTACCCGTCACGCTGATCCTCATTACTCGCATAATTTCAGTGTGCGCTTCAAGACCGGGCCGATTGATCTGGCGTATACCTTTGTAGAAGAGAGATGTTTTTATCCGTGGTTCACATTCTGGCAAACACCAGAACTAATGCAGGCAGGTACGTCGTGCGGTCAAACGCGCTCGTCTTCGCGCTTCTGTTTTTCGTGCTGCTATCGGTTAACCTCGCTGGTGTTCCTCGCGCACTTGCGGCAGGGCCTTACTCCGCCGATTCACCTGCTGCACTTACCTTCGTGAGCCAGACCGTCGATATCGACTATGGCAACAAAATAACGGTTACTACGGTCGTTGAAACTGACAAAACTTCGATAGATTCGGTGCGCGCCCTGTTCAGGCCCCGTGGTGGCTCGACGATCTGGTCGTACTACTACCCCGATTTTGCCGTTGAGGCCAACAGGATATCTCTGACGTTCGATATATCGACCGGGCCGGGCTCCTACTTTCCGCCTGGAACGGAGTTCGAGATCGAGATCGAGGTAACGCAGGCAGATGGTGAAATATCATTTGCCAAATCGCCTGCTGTGATCGAATATCTCGACCCGGCCATAGACTGGCAACGTGTGGATGGTGAGGGCTATTCGATCGTCTACTTTGGAGTTCCGCTCTCGGACGTGAATAGCTTGATCGGCGAAGTGAATGCTCGTATCCCCACGCTCAGAAGCGTTCTGGGTGTAGAGGACGCCAGCGATTTCCCGGCATTCAAGGCTGTTGTGTTTCCCTCGGTCAGCGCCGCCACGCCATCTTTCCCGCCTGTTAGCCAGACAGCGACCGACCAGCTCCTGTTCGCAGGGTTCGCACAACCTCAGTACCGGCTTTTCGTGCAGGGCCAGATGAGCCCGACGACTTTCATCCATGAACTGGCTCACCTGTATACACATGAGGTCCTATCATCGTCATTGCAGACAGGTATCCCGTCATGGCTGGGTGAGGGGCTGGCAAGATATCTCGAAACCGGGTCGAGCAGTAGCTCGAATGCGAGGCTGCGTTCGAGTGTTGAGCCCGATGAACTGCTCTCGCTAAGGCACATGGGAACCATCCCCGGCCGGCGTAGTGACATATTTATTTTCTACCCGCAGGCCGGGGCTTTCGTGGGCTATCTTGTTGAGGAGTACGGGGCCGGTTCTATGGCGAGCTATCTGGCAGCTATGAATGCGGGACAATCGTTGCTTTCAGGTTTCGAACAAGTCTTCGGCAAGTCGCTGTACGAAGTGGAAAACGAATGGCGGGCCAGGTTTGATGCAAGCCCGCTGGCGATCCCGACGGTCACTCCAGAACCCACTCTATCGACCGAGTCGGAATCTCCAAGCACCCCTGTCCCTCTGGTGGATTACAGGGCCAGTTCGCAGGGAATTTCCGACTCTACGAGTGAACTCGATTCTACGAATTCGGCGGGCGCGGCAGTTCCGGTGTTTCTGCCGACTGTCACACCGCCCTCATCTGGTGACGAACACTCTGAGCGAGCCGATTCACAGGCCACTGGTCTATCTGCTCAAACGGGAAACGTGTCCGATCCCAATTACCTGGTCGCAGGACTGGTGATCGGGTTATCGATCCTCACAGGGCTCTGGTTGTTCACCTCTCGCCGTTCTAAACTGCCAAAACGTAAAACGTAGGCGGGCGGGCGTGGCGTGACGTGGCGGGCGACATTAAGTTTTCCCAAGAAAGCGAAGTCATTGTCATACTGAATTTTCCTGCCCTGAGCAAAGTTGAATGGGATTCAGCATCTCCATCGGATGCTATGTACACCCGGATGTATTTTCGAAGAACGCTTCGTTGCTCATATGAGGCGTTGTCGCCCGTTAGAGAGATACTGAATCCCATTCGACCTTGCTCAGGGCGGGCAAGTTCAGCATGACAATGACTTTGTTTCCTGCCGGAAATTTAGTGCATTTAAACTATGTCAGCGGAGTCGATCAGGTTTCTAAATGAGTAGCTCCGAGCAACAACTTAGTGAACCCACAGGGGAGCCGAAACAAGAGGGTTCAAATCCTCCGGTGCCCAAAGTCGCATTTGTGTACGCCGATGAACTGTCGCAGTACCAGCTATCGCCCGAACACCCTCTTCGCCCGATTCGCCTGCGACACATGCAAGAATTGATGCGATCGAGCGGTCTGCTTGACCTGCCGAACGTGTCGAAGCCGGTGCCAAGAACCGCTACCCGCTCTGAGATCGAATCGGCCCACGACCCCGATTACGTCTCGATTGTCGAGGCTATCTCAAACGGGGCAATAGCACCCGGCAAGGGCGAATTCGGGCTGGGCACTCCCGACAACCCGACACGGCCTGGCATGTACGACACGACAGCTTTGTGCGTCGGCACGGCACTCGTCGCAAGCGAACTCGTAACGTCGGGCCAGGTCGATATCGGGTTCGCCCCGGCCGCAGGAGTACACCACCACGCAATGCGCCGACACGCGGCAGGGTTCGGGGTGTTTAACGATGCTGTTATCGCGATGAATGCGATGGTCGATGCTGGTCTTCGGGTGGCCTATGTCGATATAGATTGCCATCATGGCGATGGAGTGCAGGCGGGTTTCTACGACTCGGATCGCGTTCTGACGATTTCAATTCACGAATCGGGACAGTGGTTGTTTCCAGGCACCGGCTACGTGCAGGAGATCGGTTCGGGCGATGGAACTGGCTATTCGGTAAATATCCCACTTGCGCCGTACACGCAGGACGCCCAATGGCACGCGGCGTTCGATGTGGTTGTTCCGGATCTGGTCCGTGCGTTCAAGCCCGATGTTCTATTCACCCAGCTCGGGATCGATACACACTTTCAGGACCCGCTTACCCACCTATCGCTAACAACTCAGGGGTTCAACCTGGCAGTTCAGAAGTTGGGTCGGCTTGGGGCAGAGACCGGAAAGTGGGTCGCTGTGGGTGGAGGCGGTTACGATCTTTCGGCGGTCGCCCGGGCCTGGACAATGGCGCTGGCGACGATGGCGAATTTCGATTTACCCGAAGAAGTACCCGATTCGTTCACCTTGCTCACAGATGCTTCGCCAGATAACGTTTCGCACGCCGGATCTTCGCAACGCATGCCAGAGAAATTCGCCGATGATCCGCCTCTGTCTATCGCAGATCAACACTTGAGCGAAATCGAAAAGCACAACGCACAGACCATCGATGAGGTTCGCTCGTTGATTTTCCCCAAGTTTGGGGTTTAGCTTCTCTGGCGTTAGCTCCAGATATACGAGGTGTACCTGACCGCCCCGGCTCCGAAGTGGCAACGGGGCGGTCAAAGTGTTCACAGGCACTTATGGCGTGGTTCGGAACGGCTTTCTAAACCTCTCGGAACTCGCCCTCGACGGTGTCATCATCATCGCTCGAACCGTTACCGTCATCACCGGCACCGGCATCGCCATTGCTGTCGGCCCCAGTCCCAGAATCAGCATCGTCCCCAGAATCGCCGTCGACATCAACATCGCCCCCGG
>CAYLWG010000098.1:0-10426 GCA_964387235.1 uncultured Dehalococcoidales bacterium | reverse complement strand
AAATGTCGCTCAGGGCGTTTGCTGCGGCGATCTGTCCGTAGTCGAACGGGTCATCGACAATCGGTGCGAAGAAGTCGTTTGTGAGTACGAGAGCCACGCGATCGTTTATCCGGTAGATGGCCGCGTCATCTCCGGTTTCAAGCCCAACCAGCACATTTGGATCAGTGAGGGTCGGTTTTGGCAGCTTGCCTAAAACAAGGGCAAGTTCGCTCTGGCTGAGCTTCCCGGCTCAACCGGCGCAGGATGCCAGTTCGGTTAGTCGCACTGGTTTGTCGTTCATAACCACTAAATCGTGCCACACTCGCGGGCCAAAAGACATCCTCAAGCGAATTCAGCCGGACATAGCTTTAGAAGCTATCGCAAAACACGTTGACAGGCGAAGGCGTCTGATTGAACTTTCCCATCATCCCAACTTCTTTCTCTGCCCCCTCAGAAGAGGGGGACATTCGGATAATTTCTCGGCTGCCAATCGTCACCAGGCAGAATTCGTACAAAAATCTCAGGGAACTAAAATCGTCGATTCAAATTGACGTGTTGGGGCGCGTATCCGACAATCAGTAAACCGCCGGGTACATGTTCCGTAGTTTTGTTGATCCCGCCAGCATCTTCTTATCGCAATACTTCTCTCGGCTTGTGTACGGACGACCATAATGACAAAAATTCCAGAATCAGAACTCCTTCCGATAACCGCCAGCCTGAGTAACGACGGGCAACTGGTTATTGGCGGGTGCGACGTGCGAGAACTGGTCGAAGAGTTTGGCAGCCCGCTTTACATCTACGACGAGGCGACTTTGCGCGGGATGTGCCGTGATTTTTCGGGCGGCTTTACCGATGAATACCCGAACTCCCGCATTGAATACTCGTCAAAGGCCTTCGCCAACCCGGCAATCGCAAAAATCATCGACGAAGAAGGTCTCGACATGGATGTCGTAACCGGTGGTGAACTGGCAGTTGCCATGGCTGCAAACTTCCCTGCCGAACGGCTCAATTTTCATGGAAATAACAAGGGTCGGGAAGAACTGGCCGAGGCCATGCGGTACGGCATCGCAAGCATCACCCTGGATTCGTTCCACGAAATCGAGTTGCTTAACGATGTCGCCAGGGAACAAAACGTCCGGCAAAAAGTGATGCTCAGACTTTCGCCGAGCATTGATCCGCACACACACATGCTCACTTCGACCGGGATTCTCGATTCAAAGTTCGGCTTCTCGATTGAAACCGGCGATGCGGAAGTTGCAGTTGAAAAGGCGCTGGCTCAAGAGTGGCTTCAGGTTGAAGGTCTTCACTTCCACCTTGGCTCGCCGATATTCGAACTCGAGCCGTACTCGGAAGCTATCGACTATGTTCTGGAATTTGCTGCGAAAATGCGCGAAAAATACGGGCTGGATCTCAAACGGTTCAGCCCCGGCGGCGGGTTCGCTATCGGTTACGTTACCGACGTCCTACCACCTTCGATAAGTGCATACGCGAAGGAGATCGCAGAGGCGGTGCGGTTGGGCTGCGACAAATACGGCCTTGACGAACCTGAACTGATCGTCGAGCCGGGTCGCGCCATCGTTGGGCGTGCGGGCGTGGCCGTTTACACGGTCGGCGGGACCAAGACTATTCCGGGCGTTCGGACCTACGTGAGCGTTGACGGCGGGATGGGCGATAACATTCGGCCGGCCCTGTACGGCTCGGAGTACGCCGTCGTGCCTGTTGACCGGCCGACCGCAACGCGCGACCAGATAGTTACAGTGGCGGGAAAATTTTGCGAATCTGGCGATGTGATTGCCCGCGACGTGGAATTACCCGAACTTGAAACTGGCGAGTTGCTGGCAGTTCCCGCGTCGGGTGCATACTGCCTGATGATGGCAAGCAACTACAACATGCAGACAAGGCCCGCGGTTGTTCTGGTGAACGAGGGGCAGGCAAGGCTGATCCGTAGGCGTGAAACCTACGCCGACCTACTCGCATCGAGTCTCGACCTTGACTGATACCGCTCCCGTTTCATCTGAAGCCCAGACTGGTGAAGCCCAGACTGGCGGCACCGCACCCGGCGGAGCGACATCTTCACGGGCTGGCCGGTCTGGCATAACTCGCCCGCCGGTCGTTGGGTGGAAGACGTTCGGGCATCCTGGTGCAATCCAACTCCTTTCAAGGTCATGGGAAACCGACAGGCTGGCCCATGCCTACCTGATCACCGGACCCGACAGAGTCGGCAAGCGCACTCTCGCAATCGACATGGCCTGCATGGTGAACAGCGACCCTGTGGTCGATATGTTTGGCGTGGCGCCTAATGTTGACCTGCGGACATCGCAGCAGGCCGAACGGATTCGCAGGGGCATTCACTCCGATGTGGAGATTATCGACCCTGACACCGAACTCGAAAAAGAAAACCGCCCGTCAAAAACGGATGAGGACGGCGAAACAAGGGGTCGCCAGACAATATCGATTGATCTCGTCCGGCAAATGATCCGACATTCCGTGGTCACCCCGTTCGAGGGTTCAAAGAAAGTATTTATCTTCGATGGCGCCCACAGAATGGTCGAAGCGGCGTCGAACGCTCTCCTGAAAACGCTCGAAGAGCCGTCGGAGAGTGTATTGATCGTGCTCACGGCTCCCTCAGCAGAATTACTTCCGGCGACTGTCGTTTCGCGGTGCCAGAGGATCGAGTTGAGACCGGCTGATACTGCCGTGATCGAATCGGAACTTATCGAGCAGTTCGGGGCAGACGAAGAACAGGCACGTTCGCTATCGAGGCTGGCGCGGGGCTGCCCTGGTTGGGCTATCGACGCACTGAACGATCCAACGATTGTCGATGCTCACAACCAGGCGGTACTTCGCTTCGCAGAGATCATCACCGGCAATATCGAAGAACGGTTCCGGTACGCCCGGCAAACAGGCGGACAGTTCTGGCGTGACCGCGAAGCCGTGCTGCTGGAAATGCAGCGCTGGCTCGAATGGTGGCGTGACGTTGCGATGATGCGACACAAGCTCGGCGAAATCGTTACCAACGTCGAGTGGGGCGACCTTCTTTCGGAGATTGCTGGCGAGTTGAATAAGAGCCAGATCGCAGCGGCCGTGACGGCCATTCAGAAGGCGCAGGAGGCACTCGAAGCGAATGCGCAGCCGCAGTTGACGCTTGAAGTGCTGATGCTCGACTTACCTTGGGCCGACCCCGCGAAAGTACCGTCACTAAGTCGTTAGTTGCGGTTCCCACAGAGGTTGTTCGCTGAAAAAGGGGAATCCCACGGTAAGGCGGTTTCCAACCCGACCCCATGTGTTGGGCCACTTTCACTCTACGATCAGTTCGGGATGACCTCGGCCCTGTTTCCGCACCGCATGTACGGTTAGAAATTCGGGTTCATCCGGGCCGCTTTCACGGTTCAGTGATTACTTGCGGAACAGCATCCGGCGTCTGTTAACCACCAGCGCTGGACGTGGTGATGACGGTGCTGACACAGCTCTGGTCGTTACCAGCGTTTACATCATCGGGATGTCGAACCACGGCACAGTTGTCCACCGCATCGGAGCCCCCAGGGAATTTATCGACGGGAGCAATCGTTACGTTGATGATGAGCGTGGGCAGGAAGCCGCCCGGTGATATATCCGGTCCGCTGTATACGCATGTCACCTGCTGGCCCGAAGCGGTGCAGGTCCAGTCGGTCGAGAAGGGATCGGAGTAGGAATCGAAGGTAAAACCGTCCGGCAGCACATCAACCAGGGTTATCGGGCTGCTGGCGGGTCCAGAACCCACGTTCCCAATCTGGAAAGTGTAGGAACCGGACTGACCGTAGTTGAACTCACTATCCAAGAATTTATCGACAGCCAGATCAGGATTCTTCGGATTAGGCGTAGGGGTAAGTGTGGCCTCTGGCACAGGCGTGGCAGTGGGCTTTGGTTCAGCGGTAGCTGTAGGGGCAGGTGTCGCCGTTGGCCTCGGCGTGGCCGTAGGCTGAACTGCAGGCACACGGGTGGCTGCAGTTACGGGGGCGAGGGTCGGCGTCGCTGTAGACCGAACTGCGGGCACAAGAGTAGCCGCAGCGACCGGGGTGACCGGCGATGTGCTGCACACAGTGAGCGTAATGTAATCCACCGCGGAGTTGCCTCGAATCAGGACATCCAGAGTGCCGGAGTATCGAATGCCGGGGATGAGGTCTGAATCGGTCGGTGGTTGCGATGACGGGGGGAGTGCGCTCAGGTCGACGACGAGAGTATGCCCCTGAGGATAATTACTCAGGTCCCAGGGCCCCGGTATCAACCCCAGGTAGTTGAGATGGGACCACCAGCCGTACGGTCGTGCCTCTCCTATCGTCAGTAAACGCATGTCCTCCGGGTTGTTGAACGGGTTAACTCCAGGCTTGAGATGGATTTCCAGCCAGGCACCGCCAATATCGGTGGGAAGGCCACTAAAAGTGTGGGCAAAGTACGCGAAGGTATTAAAAATGTCGAACCCTTCCACACCGAAGGGATCGGCCGTGTAGGTCAATCCCGGGTCGGGTGAGGTGGAAGGCATGTCAGGATCAGGGTCGAAGTCGTCCTGCACACCTATGCCAAAGATCGTTCGGGGGTCGGTCGGCAGGCAGGCAGGGTACGCTGGCGGTGGCGCTGTCCACGCCGCTCCTGATATCAGGAAGGCGGTTTCGGTGCAACTCTCGTTGTTGGGCGGGAATACGTCGTCGGGGTGCTGGACCTCTGCACAGTTGAGGTTCGGTGATTGTAGAAACAGGGTGTGGGCGCTCACTTCGATAACGAGCGTTGCAGAGGCGCCCACGGGCAACCCTGCGGGCCGAATACATTCCACTACTTCCTGGTCGGTCGCCGGGTCGGAAACTGGCTGGGCGACAGTGCACGTCCACGCTGAAGTTGTGGTCGAAACGAAGGTGAAACCGACCGGCAACGTATCTACCACCATTATCGGGCCGCTGGCGGTGGCATCCCCCACGTTTTCGACGACGATCTTGTATTCGCCAACCTCGCCCTCCCCATAAGGGATAAAGGAGGGCTGGGATTTCGAAATCGCCAGGTCAGGCGTGGACGGTGCGTCCCCGGAGGTGTTGCACACAGATAGCTTCAGGTAATCGACGGGCGAACCCCAGCTAACGACATCGAGGAGTTTGTACTGGTTCATATACAGGACAAGGTCTGACGTGAGCGAAGGTGTTTTGCCGGGCGACCCTGGTGTGGGTATGTTGCCCAGATCGAAGATGAATATATTGCCATCGGTGTAGTTCGCTAAATTCCACGGGTCTGGCAACAGTCCATTAATTGAGGGGGAAAACGTTCCGAGGTGTTCTCCCCACACCCAGGGCTCCGACGGAGTGAACATCAGGTAGAGCTGGTTGTTAGGTGAATTGGAACTAGCGCCCGGCCCGATACCCATTTCCAACTGCGCGCTGGTTATGTTGTCCGGCAGACCTGTGAAACTGTGACCGAAAATCCCGTCAGCATCCAGCGGCTTGTAGGAACCGAAACCATACCGTGCGAGCAGTGCAGCGCTATACGAGGCGGGAGGGGTGTCTGGATCAGGGTCGAAGTCGTCACTCTCACCTACTCTGAAGACCGTCAGCGCCTCACCGGCGCCGCAGGATATTTCCCCCTCTGACAACGCTACAGGGATACGGGTGGTCGAGAGAATCGGGCCCGTAGTAGGCGTGGGCACCAGTGTGGGAACCGGCGTAGCCGTAGCGATGGTCCCGGGCCCGGCACATGCCACGACCAGAACCAGCATCACCAAACCACTGAATTGAAGCAGCTTGCTTTTGACCATGTTTTCACTCTGCCCGGCGCCTATAACAAGTAGGCATATGCTAGCACGGGAGGGATCCGGCAGGACTCAAACCTGCAGCTTCAGATTGGCAGCAACCCAGCTTTCGCTCCGACCAGTCTTTGTCGGTGCGGATCCATCGCTGTGAGAATTCCAGTTCGCACAGCCTCACCGATTCCAGCATTCGCAATATGACCGATGGTATTACCGGTTGACTAACGGTGCGGGTGAATACCCAACCCTGCAACAAGAGTGGGTGTGCTCGCGATCATTTCACTCGAATCAGCAGCGGCTAAAGGCGCTCTCATGCTTCACCAACTATCATAATCGGCACCGAGCAAACAACAGTATCCGTGGAGCGGTTCCGACTTCAACACTATGAGCTGTGTCCGTGGGAACTACAGTTAGTTGCCCCGTATAACGGAGCCTGGCCCCGAGTCTTAACCCTGGCTCCGTGGCCCCGGCCTAATCGCCAGCGGCGCTTGCCGTTACGAAGTTACTCGAAGGGTTCGACTCCGGCACAAGCCATGGCACGAACGGCAGCCACGCCTTTTTCAGTGATGCGGCCCTCAGGAACGAATAAGGGTTGGGCCGTGGTTCAAAAGGTGTTTTCCGCAGCCGCATACCGGCCTGCTGTGGTGTTCGGCCTGCCTTACGGTGATTGCACTTTTTACAGGCGCTCACCACGTTTGTCCACGTATGTTCCCCGCCATCGCAACGGGGCAGTACGTGATCGATAGTCATATCGCTGGGCTTTTCACCGCAGTACTGGCAGACGTTGTTATCGCGAGCGAAGATTTCATTGCGAGACATCTTTCTTCGCTGAAGCGGACGCTTAACCATGTAGACAAGCCGGATTACATCGGGGCGTTCGAAAAAATCGGAAACGGTGTAGATGTACTTCCCGCTGTCCTGTACCGACTGCGCCTTGCCTTTGCCGACGAGCTTCACCGCCCTGCGAATATCGCAGATGTTCAGTGGTTGGTAATTCTGATTGAGCACCAGTACTGGCGCCCGAGTGCCGTCGCTCATTTTTTTGGGGTTACCGGGTTGTGGTCGAGTTAGCTCGCTATTGTGTTCTAGCCCCGGCTGCATTGTGTGCAGTACCGGGCCAGAACGGGCATTCTACCCACAACAGACTTTTTATGAAGCGTCTGCGGCGTCGATCCTGGTTTCGAGTATGTCGAGCGCCACTCCGAAGTCTTCTGGGGCGAACTCAATCACGAACCCACGAAGACCGAGAAGTGAAGGTACGACCGTGGATTCCGTAAGGAACCCGTCCAGCGTATCCCTGGCGCCCTGTTCGGCATAGTTTTTCGCGGTCTGCTGAATCATCTCCTGAATTCCAGTCGCAGTCAGGTCGCCAGTGTTCTCGGGAATTACATATGTGTAGCGCGCCGCCACTGTCATCACACCTCCGGCGATAAGCACACCTGCGACAAGTCCGACTACGATCCCGCCAAAGTTATCGACCCACCCGAGAAACACAACCTTCAGTGCCTTCTTCACGATGCTCGATACTATTCGGCTTGCGATGAACACCGCCACGAAAATGATTACGTATCCGACAGCGGTGGAAATCGCCTCGCTTTCGACACCATCCCAGATCAGAGAAAGCACCCGGCCGGCGAACAGCCCGCTCAGGAAAAGGGCCACGTAAATGGCGATTGCGTTCAGGACGCCACTGACAAGTCCGGTTTTGAAACCCCAGAGGGCCGTAAGTGCAAATACTGCTATCAGCACCCAGTCCAGTACGTTCATTTCAAACAACCTCCGCTGACATTAGGCGGTCACTACGAATCGCGACCACTCCCGTGCTTACACCGACTATCGTGATGGTATCGGCGATGCGTTACTAGATTATTGATAACGCAATATCTATGGTTACAGCGATACTAGCAGCAGGGGCTCATCCCGCATTAGGGGAATTATCTACTCGTGTGGTCAAATATATATCTGCATTTCCAAACATGTTCCAATTAACCAGAAAACGCCAGATATTCTAGAAATATCAAAAACTCAAGATCTCAAAGTAAGCAGATAGAAAACCTTTGCCGCGACCAAAACCGCCAGAACCGCCAGAGCTACCAGAAGAAGAAGTGAAAAATCCGCCGAACACGCCACGCCGGACAATCGCTATAGACGGTTCGGCCGGTTCAGGAAAATCGACCACCGGTAAAGCGCTCGCCTCTCGAATCGGTTTCAGGTTTCTCGATACCGGGTTGATGTACCGTGCAGCAACATGGAACGCTATTCAAAACGGGATCGACGTGCGAGACCCCGATGCGGTGGTCATGGCGGTAAGCCGTATGGAATTTTCGGTGAGAGATGACGATGACGGCGAAAACCTGATCGTAGTGAACGGCGAAAACGTAACAGGCTTTCTTCACCTGGCCGAGGTCGACGATAAAGTTTCTGCTGTTTCCGCTATCAGCGGTGTCAGGGCAATCATGGTTGCCGAGCAACGCAGAATCGCTGGTGAAGGCGGAATCGTGATGATCGGCCGCGATATCGGGACAGTCGTCATCCCTGAAGCCCCGCTGAAGATTTACCTGACGGCTTCGGCACAGACGCGTGCCGTTCGCAGGCACCGCGATTTTGTCGCAGCCGCTGGCGAAGGCGACGGCGAAGGTGACGAAGTCGATTTCAAAGAAATTCTCCGTTCGATTGAACAACGAGACCTCATCGACTCTTCCCGTGACGACTCACCCCTAAAGCCCGCCGACGATGCCGTGGTGATCGATACTGACGAGATGTCGTTTGGCGAAGTAGTAGTCAGGCTCGTTGAGTTGGCAAAGGCGGTCACCTGATGGCGCAATGGCTGTTCCCGCCGTGCAATGTCGGATTCAAGGTCACCCTGAAATGGTTCGCCGATTACCAGGTGGAAGGGCAGGAAAACATCCCGGCATCTGGCCCCGTGCTGGTCGTTTCCAACCATTTATCGAACCTCGACCCGGCAATCGTGGCCGCGGCGTTACCGCGACCTCCAGTATTTCTCGCAAAGAAAGAGCTGTTCAAATACTCTCTCGGCGCGTTCATGATGCGTGGTTACGGTGCCTACCCGGTCAACAGACGGGGCGGAGACGTGACCGCATTGAACTGGATAACCCGCCAGTTATCGGTTGAAGGCAGAATGGCGATAATTTTCCCCGAAGGAACCAGGAGTAAGACTGGCGGGCTGCTGCGCGGTCAGACCGGAGTGGCCCTGCTCGCAATAACTGCAGGGGTGCCGATAATTCCAGTCGGAATGACCGGATCAGAACCTTTGCAGAACACTTTGAAGGTGCTGAAACCCACTGCCAACATCAGACTAAAGATCGGCACGCCATTCATCGCCAGAAACGATTCAGGAAAGCCGTCGAGAGAGACCGCACTTGCCCTTACGACAGAGATAATGGTTCGCATTGCGCGGATGCTTCCAGAGGGCAAGCGAGGTGCATATTCTGATTTTAGTGGTCTTGAGATGACCGAAACTGTCGATTACAAACCATCGCCGACCCTGAATGGGTCTCGTTAGAGGAGCCGGATAGTTGTGCGGAATATTTGCATACGCAGGAACTGAAAACGCCGTTCCTTTGCTAATCGACGGGCTGCGGGCGGTCGAATACCGTGGTTACGATTCAGCCGGAATCGCGGTCATAGGCAACGATGGCACCATCCGAATCGCCAGGCGGGGCGACCATAAGGCCAGTCTCGAAAATCTCGCTGGAGCAGTCGGGAAAGGTTCGGGAGATGCAATGACGGGCGTCGTGGGAATCGGTCACACGCGCTGGGCCACGCATGGCGAAGTGAATCAAAAAAACGCCCACCCCCACGCATCAAGCGACGGCTCTGTGGCGATTGCCCACAACGGCATCATCGAAAACTTTATCGAACTTAAGGACGAGTTAATCGATAGCGGTATCGAGTTCAAGTCTGATACCGATTCTGAAATTCTCGCTCACCTTGTGGGACGTGGCGTTTCCAGAGGGTTGAACCTTCGTGAATCCGTTGTAAGCGCAGCCCGGCTAATTAAAGGCAACACGGCAGTGGTCGCCCTTTCGGCGGCTGAACCGGGCATGGTAGTCGGACTACGCGTCGGCAACGCGGGCGGCATAGTCGTTGGCCGGAGTTCTGATGGAACGGCCAGTGTGATGGCATCCGACACCATTGCCCTGCTGCCCTTCACAGACGAGGTCATTTATCTCGAACCGGGCGAAATAGTGGAGATCGAGCGCGGAGTGATTCGACTTTTCGATCTTGAAGGAAAACCGATCGACCGCGAACCGGTAAAGACGGGGCGCAACTTTGAAGCTGCGAAAAAAGGTAATCACCCGCACTTCATGTCGAAGGAAATAGCCGAACAGCCCGACGCAATTCAGGCTGCGCTAAGAGGTCGGGCAGATTTCGCAACAGGGACGTTATCGCTTCCTGAAATTACGCTTACCACTGACCAGATCAACTCGATCGACCGGGTTGTTCTCACCGGAATGGGTACATCGCTTCATGCCGGTATGTTCGGGGCGTCGGTAATCGAATCGCTCGCCCGAATCCCGACAGTGGCTGAGAACTCGTCTGAACTCCGGTACCGCAACCCGGTGCTTGGCCCCAACACACTCGTGATTGCCGTAACTCAGTCAGGCGAAACAGCCGATACGCTTGCCGCAATGGAACACGCACGCCAGGCAGGGTCGCCAC
>CAYLWG010000097.1:0-10642 GCA_964387235.1 uncultured Dehalococcoidales bacterium | reverse complement strand
GTGCTTTTCACCTTTCCCTCACGGTACTTGTTCACTATCGGTCGCCAGAAGTACTCAGCCTTGGAGGGTGGTCCCCCCGGATTCCGACAAGATTTCACGTGTCCCGTCGTACTCAGGAACCGGTCCAAGAGTCGCACATTTTTCGTCTACGGGGCTTTCACCCACTGCGGCCAGCCGTTCCAGGACTGTTCGACTAAATGTACGTTTTGTAACTCTTTGAGAACCCTGGAGGATTCTCAGGTCCGGCCCTACAACACCACAAAGGCATAGGACTCCAGTCCACTAAGCTCTTATGGTTTGGGCTAGTCCCCGTTCGCTCGCCGCTACTAGGGGAGTCTCTGTTGATTTCCTTTCCTCGGGGTACTTAGATGTTTCAGTTCCCCCGCTTACCGCCAAAGTCTTACGACTAAGGCAACTACCGAAGTAGATGGGTTCCCCCATTCGGAGATCCACGACTAAGCTTGCTAGGCAGCTAATCGTGGCTTATCGCAGTCTTGCTACGTCCTTCTTCGGCTTCTGGCGCCAAGGCATCCCCCATGTGCCCTTAGTAGCTTGACTCACATTAAGGAATCATCTACCTGGTCTCGGAGAATGCGGAATCCACTGTTCGGTTGTAAATGTACGCGCACCGCCAAAAAACAAATATTGAGTCGGGCGGGATTAGCCCAGCAGGCTCGACCTGCGTTTGGGCGTATCTAAAAGTTTACCTCGGTATTTTTGGGTGAGTCAACATAAAAAAGGCGGTTTTCAACGCCTATTTTATTGCCGCTACTATGGCACAGATTTATACCCGTTGTTTCACTGCTCCGGGCGACCAGCCGCATGCCACCGCACTGCGGGTTAACGCGGTAGGTCTCAGGCCACTATGTTAACCCGGCGGTGTCCCATAACACTCGCTGTACTCGCATCTCCAGACAATCTGCCCCCTGGCACCCCGACGATGCAGAACGCAAACGACGCAGCACAGGTTCGAGGGCCAGAGGGATAACCCTGATATACTCTCTCGGCAACAACCTGTTGCAAGAATTAGCCGGTCCGTCATCTCCCTGGAAGCGGACCGGTAGCGCGTAACAAGGGAGTCAAAAATGCCGGCATACGCCGTCATTGGAGCCCAGTGGGGCGACGAGGGCAAAGGAAAGATTATCGATTTCCTTGCCGAAAACGCTGCGGTAGTCGCACGCTATTCCGGTGGTAACAATGCCGGTCACACTGTCATAAACGACGCTGGCACCTTTAAGCTCCATCTTGTGCCTTCGGGTATTTGCTGGTCTCACACGATGAACGTGATCGGCAACGGGGTTGTTGTCGATCCGGTTGCCCTGCTGAAAGAGATCAAAGAGAACGAGCTAGATCCTCAGCACCTGGCAGTTAGCGACAGGGCTCACCTGATAATGCCCTACCACATTGCTCTCGACCGGTTGGAAGAGGAGCGCCGCGGGAATGCTGCCATCGGTACGACCGGTCGTGGTGTAGGCCCCGCATACGTGGACAAGGTAGCGCGCATGGGCCTGCGCGTGGGCGAGTTGCTTGATCCCGAGGACCTGGCACTCAGACTTCCGGAAATCGTTGCATTCAAAAACGAAATCATCACGAAGATATACGGTGGTGAGCCGATCGATATCGATTCCGTGTTTGAGCTCACCAACGAATGGGCTACTCAACTTGCCGCCTATATTCGCCCGGTAGAAAATATCGTGGCCGATGCACTTGAATCCGATAAAAATGTGATTGTCGAAGGTGCGCAGGGTTCGCTGCTTGATCTCGATCATGGCACGTACCCGTTTGTCACAAGTTCTAACCCGACTGTTGGTGGCACGCTTACAGGGCTTGGCATGGGGCCAGGTTCTTATGGCGGGGTCGCAGGGGTATACAAGGCATACTGCACCCGCGTTGGTGCGGGCCCGTTTCCTACCGAAATTCACGGTGAAGAGGGTGATCGTATCCGCGATATGGCTGGCGAATTCGGAGTAACCACCGGCCGTGCCAGGCGCATTGGTTGGTTCGACGGTGTTGCAGGTAAATACTCGGCCCGTGTAAACGGCTTCGACGCGATGATTATCACCCGCCTCGACACACTCGATGGCTGGGATGAGATTAAAGTGTGTGTCGCATACGAAATAGACGGTGTGCGGACAGAGCAGTTTCCGATCGATGCAGTAATGCTGGATCGGGCGGTACCGATTTACGAAACGATTCCCGGGTGGACCGAATCGACTCGCGCTATCACCGAGTACAGCCAGTTGAACGCGGGCGCGCGGGTTTACATAAAAAAACTTGAAGAAATTGTTGGGGTGCAGGCGAAAATCATTTCGACCGGCCCGCGGCGCGAAGAGACTCTCGTTTTACAGGACTTCCTCGCTCGCTGAAAACCCGGGTAAGGGGCGAGGCTTGTTGGTGGCAACCCCGGCCAGCCTTCCCGTCTTGTCGGGTTCGGGTTCGGAGTCGGAGTCGGAGTCGGAGTCGGGCCAGTTCTAACCGATTCGGGCAGGTTCAGTCGGTTTGTGCAACTCGGGCGACTCGGTCGGTTCGGGCAGGTTGCTCGATGATCGCCATAACGGCATCTGCGAGTCTCACGGAATGGTGCCTCACGGTCAATCCGTCAACAGAAACCAGATCGCCTGTAATTATCTGATGAGCGAACTGTTCGACGGTGCCGTTGTCCAGCATGACCGGTGCGGCATCTTCAGCCGCGTATTCCCTCAGCACCTGTTCCGAGAAACGCACCGTGTTTACCAGCAGGTAATCGAGTTTTCGCCCGCCTATGTAGCGCACTAATTCCGAAGCAAAAGTCGATACACCATACCCGGCTGTCTCCCCGAGTTTGGTCATCAGGTTGCAGGCATAAACCACCGGGGAACCTGTGTCGCGTATCGCATCGCCCACCTCTTTGACTAGCAAATTGGGAATTATGCTGGTGTAGAGGTCGCCCGGACCAAGGAGGATGACATCGGCCTTTTCTATCGCTTCAAGAGCCCTGGGATTGGCCTTCACTTCGGAATCAAGAAAGACTTCGCTGATCCCCGGGCCATTGCTCCCACGGAGATCGATGGCCGATTCGGTACGGATGACCTGACCATCGACCAGACGAGCGCAAAGATTTGCCTCGCCAAGGGTTACTGGAACCACCTGGCCTTCAAGTTGCATCATTCGCGAAAGTTCATCTATCGCTCCCTGAACGCCGTGATATACGGTCGTCAGGGCTGCCAGCACCAGATTGCCCACGCTGTGACCCTGAAGGCTTGACCCAGAGTCGAACCGGAAGTCGAGCGCACTGTTGAGCGCACTAACCTGCTCGTTATTCTCGGGACTCAGTGCTACAAGGCACTGGCGCAAATCGCCAAGTGGTGGATACCCGAACTCTTCCCGCAAAATTCCGGTGCTGCCACCGCTGTCGAACATGGTGACGATGGCTGTCAGGTTCAGGTCGTGCAACTTCAGGCCACGGAGAGCAGCAGAAGATCCACTACCTCCACCAATCACCACGACGCTTTTTCGGCCAATACTCAAATATTCGATCCCCGTGCCAGCCCAACAATATGCTTATCGCTTGCCAGCGTGACATATTCGAGCGTCCTGAGTCACGTGATTCTGTGCTGAATCAGTGCGATTCCCTCACCAATTTCGGGCTTTGCAATATTTCACGCCCGATCGTATCTGCCGATCTACCCTTCTGAAAGGTCGATCTCGTACTGATCCATGACCGGGTCGAACTGTTTGCTGAACGCTTCGAGTTCTCCCGGTTCTGGAATCATGGGCAGGCGCGCAGGCCCGACACCGAAGCCCGACCGGTTCATTGCGTACCGAACCGGGATCGGGTTCGTGATGATGAACAGGGCCTTGAAAATAGGGAGTAATCGCAGGTGCTCCGCCGCCGCTGCCTCGATATCGCCTTCGAGTATCAGCCCCATCATTTTCTGAATCTGACCGCTGATAATGTTCCCAGCCACACTGACAACCCCGTATCCGCCAGTCATCATCGTCGTGAACGTTTCGTTATCGTTGCCACTCCAGACCCTGAACCCCTCTGGCGCATCTTTTATCACGAAGGCGATCTGGTCGGCGTCGCTCGAGGCTTCTTTGACTCCAACAATGTTGGGTACTTCTGCCAGCCTGAGCATTGTCGCGACATCCATGTTCAGCGCTGTTCGCGAAGGGACGTTGTACAAAATTCCGGGGATCGAAACGGCATCGGCAATCGCTGTGAAATGCTGATAAAGACCGCCCATTGTGGGTTTGTTATACGCTGGCACAGTTAGCAATATCGCATCGACGCCGACTTTCTCGGCCTCACGAGAAGCGGCAATCGAATTGCGCGTGTTGTTGTCGGTCGTACCGGCAATCACCGTGCCGTCATCACCAATCGCCTCCTTTACTTCTGCATAAAGTCGAAGCTTTTCGTCATCGTTCATCGATGGTGCTTCGCCGGTCGTCCCACCGATCACAAGCCCATCGGAACCCGACTTGATAATCGCCTTCGCCAACGCCCTTGCCCGCGGGTAGTCGACATCCCCCTCTTCGGTAAAGGGGGTGACCATTGCTGTCAGGAGTCGTCCTAGTTCTGTCATATCTGACCGACCTCTCGTCGGTGGTTCGTATTCGTGATTTCGATTTGCTACCAGACCGGTTTGCGCCTGATGTTCTACATTACGTTTGTCGCATGCCCAGTTCGGTCGGCGGCAGGCTTGAACGCGTTTCGGCGTAACGCTTCATCCATAATTTGCAGGGCGTTTAACGCCGCGCCCTTTCGCAAGTTGTCGCACGAAAGCCACAGCACCAGGCCGTGCTCGTGCGCAATATCTTTTCGTATCCGCCCGACAAGTACATCGTCCCTGCCAGCCGCTTCAAGTGGCATAGGGTATTGATTCTGTCCGGGATCGTCTACAACTGTCACTCCGTCATATTCCGCTAAAACACGCTTTGCGTCTTCGACACTGACGCTTGATTCAAATTCGATCTGCACCGATTCGCTGTGTGAAATTTCGACAGGAACCCGAACGCACGTCGCAGATATGGGCAGGCTATCGTCATGCAGGATTTTGCGTGTCTCGTTCAGCATTTTTTGTTCTTCCTTCGTATACCCGTTTTCAAGAAAGTCATCTACCTGCGGAATGACGTTGAAGGCGATTACGTGTGGATAAACATCGGGGACGGCTTTGCCGCCGCTGAGTACAGTACGCGACTGTTCGATCAGCTCTTCGTTGGCTGCCACCCCGGTGCCTGTCACCGATTGGTAGGTAGCGACCGTTACCGCTGTCATCGGAGCAAGTTTTCGGAGCGCATCTAGCACCATCACGAGGGGCGTGGTCGTGCAGTTGGGTGTCGATACGATTCCGGGATGCCACTCGATATCGTCGGCGTTCACTTCGGGGACAACGAGTGGAATGGTCGGGTCCATTCGAAAGATTGAACCCTTGTCGATTACGAAAACTCCGCGTTCGACTGCTTTGCGAGCCAGTCGTCGACTGACCAGGCCGCCTGCGGCGAATAGCGCCACGTCGACACCATCGAATGCTCCAGGGGTCGCCTGAACAACGGTTAACTCGTCTTTGCCGTATGGGATTTTTCTTCCGGCCGACCTCTCAGAAGCCATTGCCGTGATTCTTTCGGCTGGATGACTTCGTTCCAGGAGCAGGTCGATAGCGGTGCCACCCGCCGCGCCGGTCGCTCCAACAATCGCAATATTAAGGTCGTTGCTGTTCATTATCAGTTCTCACAACATTATTCACACAGGGCACTGGCGAAATACCGGGCCTATGAGGCCAGATGACCTCAGGTTCCCACTTCGCTGAAACTTCAGCAGTCGCGCAAAACGGCCCTACGCAATTAAACACTTTTTGAAAATTACAGGGTTAGCCAGCGATACCGAAATGACCCGGTTGCGCTGGCTAAGGCTTTGACTTGCCGAGGCCCAGTACGTTATCGAGGCCGATAACGAGCCTCTTTTCTGTGACGACGTGTTTAACTGCCAGCATCACACCGGGCATGAAGCTATCCCGGTTGATCGAATCGTGAATCAACGTCAGGGTCTGGCCGAGTGCGCCAAATACCACTTCGTGCCGCGCAACCCGGCCCGGCATGCGTGCGCTGTGAACATTTATCCCCTCGTAATCACCCCCGCGGGTGCCTGCCAGAGTCTGCAATTCTGCGGTGTTCTGGACGAATCGCTTGCCGCGGCCTTCGATCATGGATTTCGCTATGGAAAGGGCTGTCCCAGAAGGTGCATCGACCTTAGCTTCATGATGACTCTCGATAAGGTCAGCGTAGTCGAAATACTTTGAGGCGATACCGGCCAAATGCATCAGGACAACCGCCCCGAGCGCAAAATTGGAAGCAGAAATAACTCCCACACCATTTTCCACAGCCATCCGGTCGATTTCATCGAGATCGTCAGGCGAAAGCCCTGTCGAACCCGACACAACGCTCACCCCTGCTTTGATGCAGGTGATGATCGCCTCTCTGGCCGCTTTACCGTTCGTAAAGTCGACGACTACATCGGGTTTGGCGCTCTGGAATAGTGCCGACAGGTTTGCTGCAAGTGGCACCGAAACCGATGTGCCGGAAATCGTGAGATCGGCTGAAGACGCAGCTATATCAACCCCGCCCACAGGTATCACGCCGTTCTCGGCGGCAGCGGCCGACAGGACGGTTGAACCCATCCTGCCGAGTGCGCCGTTTACCGCAACTGTGATTTCCTGAGACATCGTTTCGTTACCGCTTAGTTCCGTTGCCTGGTGTTATCCGAAAGAGTCAGCGCCTGGCTATCGCCGACGCGGTGGCCCTGACCGACGCCCGCTTCCGTCATAACCACCGGCGGGGCGACGTGTACGACGCTCACCACCGCGGTCTTCCCTGCCGCCGTCATCGTCTCGATCATTGCGTGGGCCGCGTCGTTCGTCCCCGGAGTCTCGTCGCTCCTCCCGGCCACCGCGATCATCTCTGTCTCGTGGCCCGCGATCTCCGTCACGGTCACTCGGGCCTCTCCCGCCGCGATCGCCTCGGTCGCCACCGCGATCTCCGCCGCGATCTCCGCGGTCACCGCCGCGATCGCCTCGGTCGCCACCGCGATCTCCGCCGCGATCTCCGCGGTCACCACCGCGATCACCTCGGTCGCCACCGCGGCCTCGTGGGCCTCGATCGCCTCGATCGCCGCCTCTGGGGCCACGGTCATCCCGGTCGCGCGGGCCGCGACGCTCTTCTCGCGGCGAATCGCCTTCTGAATCACCACCGCCCTCGTTGCTCTGTTCGAGTAGCGCACGGTGCGACAGGTCGATTCGACCCATGTTGTCGATATTTATTACCATCACTTCGAGCTGGTCGCCAATGCTAACTACCGATTCAACATCGGGAATGCGCTGTTGTGCGAGCTCGCTAATGTGAACCATCCCGTCCTTGCCGGGGAGTATCTGAACGAAAGCACCGAAAGGCATTATTCGCACGACTCGACCAGTGTAGGTATCGCCAACTTCGATTTCCTTGGTTAGCGCGTTGATGGCATTTTCAGCCTTCTCGGCATTGTCTTTATCGGGAGAACCGATCACGACAGTGCCGTCGTCCTGGACATCGATAGTGACACCGAATTCGTCGATCATTCCGCGAATGACTGATCCACCCGGTCCGATGATTGCGCCGATCTTGTCGGTCGGAATCTTCATCGAGATCATTCGTGGAGCGAATTCGCTCAGGTCATCCCGGGTATCGGAAATTGCTTTGGCCATGCTGTCAAGAATCTGCAACCGAGCGCTGCGGGCCTGTTGAAGGGCTTCGGCCATGATCGCAAAGGTGATCCCTTTGACCTTGATGTCCATCTGGAGAGCGGTCACTCCCTCACGAGTTCCAGCGACTTTAAAGTCCATGTCACCCGAGTGGTCCTCCGCACCCTGAATATCGGTGAGGATCGCGTATTTCCCATCCTCACCAGTAATGAGTCCCATAGCAATTCCGGCAACGGGGGCCTTGATCGGCACACCACCGTCCATCATCGCCAGCGTTCCGGCGCACACGCTTCCCATCGATGTCGAGCCGTTCGAGCTCAGGGCCTCGGATACCAGTCGAATCGTGTACGGGAAGTCGGCCTGGCTTGGTATTACGGGCTTGAGGGCTCGTTCGGCAAGCGCACCGTGACCAATTTCACGTCGTCCGGTAAATCCAAATCGTCCGGCCTCACCTGTGGAGTAAGGAGGGAAGTTGTAGTGGTGAATAAAGTGCTTCTCAGTATCCAGACCGTAAGTGTCCAGCCGCTGACGTTCCCCGGCCGAAGCAAGAGTCAGGGCTCCCAGTATCTGGGTTTCACCCCGCGTGAAAATTCCCGATCCGTGAACCCGTGGCAGGTATCCGACTTCTGAATGCAGGGGACGCAATTCGTCAAGCTTCCGGCCATCTGGGCGGATGCTGTTTTCCAGAATCGTGCTGCGCACCGCCTCGGTTTCGAGGGCGTACAGCGTCGACTTCACGTGAGCCGGGTCGTGGTCTTTCCCGAGTTTTTCGATCGCATCATCCATCAGATCAGCGATACGGTTTTTGCTCGTGGTCTTATCGCCCTTTTCCTTAAGAGCCTTTACGAAATCGTCACCCAGCAGGTCTCGCGTGGCTTTGGCGGCAGCATTCTCTTCGGCGCTAACTTCAGGCGCTTTCCATTTTTCTTTGCCGACTTTCGCCTGTATCTCAATGATCTGCTCGACGATTGCGCCATTAACTTCCTGCGCGAGTTCAAGCGCATCGAGCAACACGTCTTCCGAAACGAAGTTGCCGCCCGATTCGACCATCATCGTGGCTTCGCCTGTACCTGCGACCAGCAGTTCGAGGTCACCTGCCTGCAGTTCTTCGTATGTGGGGTTCACAACAAGTTCGCCATCCACCAGACCAATCACGCACGCTCCTATCGGGTCGTTGAACGCTATATCCGATATGAAGAGTGCGGTAGATGCCCCGATTATTCCGAGGGCCGGGTACGGGTTGACCTTGTCGGTTGCGAGGATCGTGATGATGATCTGAATTTCGTTGTGGATCGTTTTTGCGAATAACGGCCTGATTGGTCGATCGATCATTCGGGCGGCGAGAATTGCATCGGTATTAGGCCGACCTTCTCGTTTGAAGAATCCACCGGGAAGTTTGCCGGCTGCATAAGCTTTTTCGGCAACGTCGACTGTCAGAGGCAGAAAATCTGCACCCACCCGTGCTTTTTTCGATGCTGTAGCAGTTGCCAGCAGCATGGTGTCGCCGTATCGGATCGTTACGGATCCTCCAGCTTGCATAGCTACCCGACCGTGCTCGATTTCGAGTACTCGGCCGCCAACTTCCATTTCAAATTTGTTAATCATTTCGTCTGTTTCTGCTTTTTTTCGCTGTTCTTGTTTTTGTTACTTGTTCATGGGGACCTAGTCGGCGGATGATTTATCCGGCGAGCCAAAGGTCCATGCCAGTTGTTGTAAAAGGTGCTGACACTTGTTCACCTGGTGCCAGCATTGCTTGCGTGAGCCTGGGGGACTTTACCGGTCAATGGGTGCAGGGTTGCTAAATCTCCGCTCGATACCCCGGCTTTCGTTGCGCCTTTGGATTTCCCGGTTTTCTTCCGATTTTCCTGGCAAACAAAATGCCCCTCGGACTGTTACGCCTGTTTACTTTCGGAGGCCGAGCTTGCCGATGAGCGTGCGGTAACGGTCGACGTTTTCACTATTTAGGTAGTTAAGCAAACGGCGGCGCTGCCCGACCAACTTCAGCAGTCCACGTCGGGTGCTGTGGTCGTGTTTGTGCTCGCGCAGGTGTTCTGTTAACTCGAGTATCCGGGATGTCAGAAGCGCTATCTGAACTTCCGGGGAACCTTTGTCGTTTTCATGGGTTCGGTATTTTTCAATGACTGCGGTGCGTTCTGACTGATCCAAGTTTGGCTCTCCGAGTCGCAAATATCCGGCTGGCACTGCCGGTAATCCAGGCGGCTGGATTCTGTGACTTTTCTTTTTAATGTCTTTAATTTCGTTTCGTGTTTTTACAACCTCAGAAGATTATCACGACGGCTGGCTTTTTAACACGTACTCGCTAACGGTGTTCCATCACCATTTTCGATTGGCATCAGGCTGTTTACTACCCAAGCATTGGCGTAATTTCATATGTCTAAACAACCGGAATACCGTCGAATATCGAGCCATTGATGTGAAAAACGCAGCCTAAGCTGATCTTGATTGGCTTGACAGTGGAGAAAAATCCCGAATAACATTGCGTTCGGAACGCCACTTGCTGCGGCAGTAATTCGCGCGTAATGCGCGGGGATTACGCTCATCCCTTGACCGGGTTGAGCTTTGCTGCTGCTCCCGGCACGGGTATTCAAATATTAAGACTGGAGGACGGAGCCCAATGACAGGTCTGCTCCGCGGAAGACTAAAGGTTTTCCTATTGATTGTTACGATGTTCGCCCTTTTGGCGGCGGTCGCGTGTGCGGGAGATCGCGGTTCGGCTGGTCCGGCTGGCGCTCCTGGACTCCCAGGTAACTCAGGCGAGCCCGGTGTGGCTGGTGCTCCCGGTGCTCCCGGCGAGCCTGGCAACCCCGGTAACCCTGGCGAGACTGGCGAGCCCGGCTCGGCTGGTGCACCCGGTGCTCCCGGTGAGCCGGGTAACTCCGGCGCCACTGGTGCTACTGGTGCCGCTGGTG
>CAYLWG010000096.1:0-10667 GCA_964387235.1 uncultured Dehalococcoidales bacterium | reverse complement strand
CGTTCCCGATGCCCTTTTTCTGGCGTACGTTTCGGCTGAACCGCCGATGAGCAATTCGCTAACGAGAGGTAAACATATTGTTGGGGCTGAACGAGTAACTTGTCAGCATTTGAACGCGGCGCGAAAGATTGGAAAGTGAACGATGGATTTCGAACTGACCGGCAAAATCGCAATTATCACCGGCGGCAGCGATGGAATTGGCAAGGCTGCTGCAATATCGATGGCCCGCGAAGGCGCGAGAGTGGCGATAGTCGGCCGGACACAGTCGAAGCTCGATAGTGCAGTCGCTGAGATAAAGGCAGAGACCAGTGGCGAGGTTATCGGAATCGCTGCCGACGTATCGGTCGAGTCAGATGTTCAGGCGATGGTCGCAAAAGTGGTGGATGAGTTCGGCGGAGTAGACATTCTTGTGAACAACGCCGGGACTTCGTCGGCAACAACGCTTGAACTGATGACTGACGAGGATCTGAAAATAGACTTCGGGATCAAGATTTACGGGGCTATCTACTGCGCTCGGGCTGTCCTGCCCTACCTCAAAGCATCGGGTACGGGTGCGATCATCAATACGACGACTCCCGGCGGCAAGGCTTCGGGGCCAGGAGCGCAGCCAACTTCACTGTCGCGTGCCTCTGGCATTTCGCTGACGAAGTCGTGGGCGGGCGAACTGGCAGAACACAATATCAGGGTGAATACGATCTGTGTCGGCGTTCTGAAGTCCGGCCAGCACCGCACGCGCTGGGAAGCTGCCAACGCGAGGGACCCGAACTACACGCTTGAGGATCACTGGAAAGTTGTTGGCAAAAACGTGCCGCTGGGCCGAATCGGAGAAGCACGTGAGGCTGGCGATGTGATCTGCTTCCTGGCATCAGCCCGTGCCAGCTACGTGACGGGCACAGCGATCAACGTAGACGGCGGAACTGCCCCGGTGGTTTAGGGGCGGATTGCCTGCCCGATCGGCGAGCGAACGAACTGGTCAGGGAAGCTGCGCTTAATTTGCCGAGTCAGTCCGGCGAGTCCTTCGCGCGCCGAGCACGCCCCCGGTGATCGCTCCCACAATTCCCCCGATAAAAACGCCCATCACGACGATTATCACCGCGATCACGCCTTCCCAACCTGTGGTGTCGTTCCTGATAGTCACTAATGCGATTACTGCGAACAATGCCCCCCCGGAAATCGCACCAGGCCACACCCCGAGCGCCGCCCACATCATCCAGCGTTTACCGCTGAACAACGCGAGCGCAGCTATTCCGATCATTGCGGCGGAAATCGCGAAATAGCCGATCTTCAACGAAGATTCACCCTGGATGAAAATCGGCCATAGCACTGCTACGAAGACGATGACTCCGACAAGTGGAAAAATTTTCAGTGTTATTGATTTCATTTCATATGAAGATAAAAGCAGGTGAATTACGGCAATCTAATTGCCTGACCCCGACCGGTTCAATCACGCCGAGACCTCGTTTTAAAAATACGTCGATTGCCTGAGCTTTCAGTACATTGACGAAGAGGCGAAGTAATTTGTTCCATCTCCCGCGGGTGAAAGAGCTTGAGACGGAACTTCTGCTACGTGAGAAAATCGACTGCCGTTCGCACAAACACCTCTGTACCAATTGGCAGGCAATCTTCGTTCCAATCGAACCGGGCGTTGTGATGCCCTTCTATCGACCGTTCAGCAACCGTATCGTCATCATGGGCCGCACCCAGTAAAAAGTAGGTGCCAGGCACACGATTAATGAACTCGGCCATATCGTCGCCGACACTGACCGGCTCCAACTCTCTGGCATTGCCCTCGCCAACCACCATGCTGGCCTGCCGGGTGACCCAACTCGCGACTTCGGGGTCATTTATGACGGGCGGGGTTCCGTGCATCCTCTCCAGGGAAATCGTCGCCCGCATGGCAGCCGCGACGTTTGTGGCGATTCGCTCAAGTGATTCCGTGATTCTGGTGCGCGTCTCAACCGTGTAGGCCCGCACCGTCCCTTCGACAGTCACGCTATCGGCAATCACATTAGGAGCCGTACCCCCGTGGATCTGGCCGAAAGTCAGGACACCCATTTCGTTGGGCGGAATCTCCCGACTAACTATGGTCTGGGCTGTCGTAATGATCTGGGCCATCGCGGCCACCGGGTCGATGGTCATGTGTGGCATCGCGCCATGACCTCCCTTTCCTGTCACGATCAACCGGAACTGGTCGGCACTGGCAAAAACTGTCGCCCTGTTCACCCCAATTATTCCGGTCGGTATCTGGTTCCACAGGTGTGTGCCGATCACGCGATCTGCCGGGTATTTTTCAAACAGGCCGTCATCGATCATGGCGATCGCACCCTGCACCACCTCTTCAGCAGGCTGGAAAACGAATATCACTGTCCCTGCGAGGCGGTCTTTAATACCTGCGAGGATTTCGGCGGCAGTGATAGCCATCGTGATGTGGCCGTCGTGACCACATGCGTGCATTTGGCCGTTAGTAGAGGCAAAATTGAGACCGGTAAGTTCATCGACCGGGAGTCCGTCGATATCGGCCCGGATCATGAGTGTCGGCCCGTCTTTAGCTCCTTTAAGAACACCGACCAGGCCGGTCTGGCCGATGCCGGTCTCGACTTCCAGATCTGCCGACCTCAGACGTTTTGCTATTTCTTTGGCGGTTTCGTTTTCCTGGAATTTCAGTTCGGGAAAAGTGTGGAAATGACGCCGGGTGGCGATCATTTCCCTTTTTCGGGCCGCTACGAGGTCTGATATTTCGTCCTGTGGCATTGGTTCGCACTTACTCCGGTTCAGTTGTTACCCGATTTACCCGTTTTTTTCTGGGTGCAGCAACTTTACCGGTAGTTAATCGGTTCTGCTTGATGCACATGGAGGCTAACGAAACACGCCTTCACGGGCAGCGCTGGCATCCCTGCCACGCCGTTGGAATGCCGCTTGAGCCGCTGCGACGTTTGCCCGTTCACCCTTCCATGCCGCAAGGGGTGCGGCCTGTAAACCCCTGCCATACGAGTAGGTCAACTCCCACGGCAGGTCTTCTGTGTTGGCGATTTTGTTGATCGCATCCAGGTTCACCACAGACTCCTCGTCGCCCTGCCCGCCCGACAAAAATGCGATGCCGGGGACGCTAGCAGGTACACCTTCGATGAAGCAGTCGATCGTCTGGCGTGCAACCTCGGAAGCGGAGGCACGGTTCGGGGCGTCTGATCCTGAGATGACCATGTTCGGCTTGAGAACAATGCCGGTGAGGTCGACGTTCTGCGCGTCGAGTTCCTCGAAAAGTGTGCGTAAACTTCGGTCGGTCGCCGAGCGGCAGTCGTCAATGCTGTGCGTGCCGTCCATCAGCACTTCAGGTTCGACTATTGGAACCAGTCCCTGCTCCTGGCAGAGTGCTGCGTACCGACCGAGGGCGTGCATGTTCGTTCGTATGGCATAGTCGGATGGTCGGCCTTCGCCAATCGTTATCAGCGCCCGCCACTTGGAAAAGCGGGCCCCCAATTTGTAGTACTCGGCAAGACGGGGACGCAGCCCGTCCAGACCCTCGGTGATGTTCTCGCCCGGAGCGCCTGCCAGATCGTGGGTTGAACTGTCGACCTTGATTCCCGTAAGGACGTCAGAACCAGCGAGTACATCGACCAGCATCACACCATCGTCATCAGACTGGCGGATAGTCTCGTCGTACATGATCACGCCGCTGATGTAGTCGCCGATATCAGGAGTTTTGAACAGGAGTTGGCGCCACTGCCGGCGCGTGTCCTCAGTCGATTCGGCACCAATACTGTCGAGCCGTTTGGTCATAGTCCCGGTGCTTTCGTCGGCGGCGAGAATGCCTTTTTTTCGGGCGACCATTTTCATGGCAATTGAGTTCAGTTCGGCGGATGCCATTTTAGTGTTCCTTTTACCGTTCGTTCTTTAAACAAATCGGTCGCTGGTCATTGGAATGCACGGCTCAAAAGTGCGGCTGTTTAGAATTTAACCACAGTTAATCGGATAGGCAACGGCGAGCGGCCGGAAGTATGGGACACGAAAAAGTGAAAACGGAGCCGATGCCGACCTTATACGCGGCTTCGCAATCGAAGCTAATTCACTGTTCTCAGCCCAGAACGTGAGTTACATAACGCCGTGCTGTTTGAACAGCTGCGCCAGTAGTGCTATTCCTTCGGTGTTCTTCTGGGTCGACTCAAACGCGAAGCAGAGACGTGCACAGTTATGGCCGATTCGGCCCGATGCGTCGGCCTCGAAGTTCGTCCCGGCGACGTAGCCAACACCCTGTTCCAGAACCTCGTCACGAATGCTGGCGATATCGGCTCCTTCTGGCATGGTCAGCCAGACGTAGCAGCCACCCTCCGGAACCGACCACTCTGCACCTGATTCGCCAAAATGTTCGGCCAGCGAAGCCACCATCGCATCGCGTTTTGCTCGGAGTACCGGATTAAACGCATCACGGTGTGAATCGAGGTTGTTTCGCAGGAACCCCTCGATCGCAAGTGCGGCAAACTGGTTTGGGCCGCTGCCTAGTTTGAACCCCAGGGCACGCCGCATGAGTTCTGGCGAAGCCGTGAAGTAACCGAGGCGTAGACCGGGGGCAAGCAACTTCGAATATGAGGCTACGTAGACCACGATGCCTGAATCGTCGAGCGCCCGGAAAGCCGGTTGCACTTCGCCTTCAAACCGCAAATCAACGTAGCAATCGTCTTCCAGTATTGGCATTCCATGCTTGTGAGCAATATCGAGAATAGCCTTGCGCCGCTCTGCGGAAAGCGACGACCCTGTGGGGTTCTGGTGTTCTGGGATGGCGTACAGATATTTAGGTTTTTTGCCTTTTGCCGTTAGCGCGGCGATCTGCTCATCAAGTGCCTCCGGAATGATCCCACCTTCGTCTATCGCGACACCACGGACATCGGCTCCGAACCTGCGGAGTTGGTTCAGAGTACCCATGTACACGAATTCTTCTGTGAGGACGATATCGCCGGGGTTGGTCAGCGCCTGTATAACCAGGCCTAGCGATTCGCCGGAGCCGTTTGTGAGTGCAATCTCGTCGACCCCAACGGTAAAACCTCGGTCACGGGTCAGCTTCTCCGTTGTGTATTCACGTAATTCAATCGAACCCAGCTGGTGCGGGTAGTACGCCATTTCCTGTGCGGTTTTCACGCTGTCTGAATCGACAGCCGTCCGAAGTGCCTGGATTAACCCGTCCATGGGAAGAGTTTCGGGAGCAGGGTATGCGACCGCAAAGTCGTATTTTGCGTGCTTGACTACGCTCAGTGGTGAATCGGATGAACTCTCGGAAAAAAGTGTGTCGTAACTAAAACTATCCACCATGTCTTGAAATTTCCGTTCGCTGTACTGTCACGATCAAGTTGCGCCATTCGGCGGGTGAAGCTTACTGCCGATAAAGCCCGGCCGGATAGGTCTTGCGAACAGGATTGACTGAGATACACTTCGCCGACTTTCAGTTTTATTTGTTCCAAAATTCCGTTCCGGAATTCGTTCCATGATGGCTCGGTGATATCAGGAGAATTGCCCGTGCGCGGAGTTGCTTTTCGCGGAAATAGTGTTGCAGAGGTAATCGATTACCCGGATGTCGAGCCTGGGCCCGAGCAGGTTCTGGTCAAACTGAGGTCGTCCGGTCTGTGTGGCTCGGATTTCGTCAGATACCGGGGTGAGAGTTCGAGCGATCCCGGCGTCCAATTAATCCGCCCGGGTCACGAGCCTTGCGGAGATGTCGTTGCACTGGGACCGGGTGTTACGGGCCTCCGTGTTGGGGACCGGATCATCCAGCACCACTATGAAGGCTGCCGCGAGTGCGAATTCTGCCTCACCGGCTGGCAGCAGCTCTGCCAGATTGCCGATAAGAAGGAATACTACGGCGGGACGATGCACGGGGGCCACGGCGATTACATGGTCGTTCACAAATCAACATGCGTACCTCTGCCCGACGAGGTTGATTACGAGGTGGGCGCTTATCTTGCCTGTGGAGCAAGTACCGCTTTTCAGGCACTGAAAAAACTCAACGTCTCGGGCAGGGACGTGCTTGCGGTTTTTGGACAGGGACCAGTGGGACTCGCGGCCACGATGTTCGGTGCCGAAATGGGTGTAAGGGTCATTGCAGTCGATATTTCTTCAGAACGGCTCAAGATGGCTTCCGCATCTGGTGCATGGGCTACGATCGATAATTCCGATGGCGATGCGCCAGAACAGATTAGGGAACTGACTCACGGCGCTGGAGCAGATGCCGCACTGGAAGCCGCGGGATTGGCAACTACGCGTGTTGCTGCTGTCGAATCGGCAAAGATATTCGGCAGGACCTGCCTTGTGGGTGAAGGGGGCGAGGTAACGTTTCAACCCACTCCGCACATCATCCACCGCCACCTTACGCTTGTTGGCTCATGGACTTTTTCTACTTTCGGGCTGGCGGAAGCAGCAAGGTACACGGCCGATAGGAATGTTCCGCTTGCTTCGATAATTACATCGCGCTCAACGATCGAAGATGCACCGGCAGCGTATCGTGAGTTTTCAGACGGTGCGCCTGGAAAATTCGTTATTAACTGGGAATAGTTACCGGGTTACGTGGGGCGGCCAGATTCAAGGCGTTTTGACATTCCTTCGTTAAAAATGGGAAATCCCCAGCAATCGGGTTAGCTCATCGACGAATTCAAGTACTGCTTTTATCGGATTTTGCATCCTGATTACAACATATTTCGTAATAAGGTTTGACACCCCCTTTTAGAGTGGGCGCGTAATGTCGTACAATAGAAGGTCGGATGAGTGGTGAATGTAATCGCGCTGATTCTGGGTACACCGGATTTCGTGCGTGAAGCAAAGAAAATGGTTTGGAAATAATCTGAAACTTGAGTGATTGCCACCATTCTCAAGATGTGGCGGTGTCCCGCAGGTTAACGCGGGGCACACTGCGCGAGTGAAATAAGAACGAAAAGTCTGAGAACGGTACCTTTCCGGGTACTCGCTAAGTCCAGGCACGGGCAACAGATGCCCGAAAGGAACAAACGTTGGTCGAAAAGCGACGAACAGCAGCAGTCAACGACGTATCCGCAGCTCTTGATGGGGATGCGGAATATACGACCGCGTTTACGCGTCAGGAAGGAACGGAAGACGAAGCCAATCAGATCGCTGAGAGCAGTGGTACTGCCGTAACCCGATCTGAACTGGACATGTGGGAAGCCGCACGAGCATCGGATTCAGCAACCAGCCTGACCAACGCCCTCGCACAAGAGGTGCAAGAATCCGAGATGACCGAAGATACGGTCAGGATGTATCTTCGAGAAATCGGGCGGGTCGCACTGCTGACGGCATCAGACGAAGTAGTACTCGCCCGCGCAGTAGAACTGGCGCAACGCCTCGAAGCGATTGAGAAAGAAATCCAGGGCGATATTGAAGTTGGGACCCCCGATCCCTTTACGATCATCATCGATGTCCTCTCGAAACTTGGCCCGGTTGGTGATACGGCATCTGCGGTTGCAAAATATCTCGGGCTTGAGACTCCGGTGACGCTGGGAGCGATTCTCGGCAACCCGATCATGCGCGCTCTTGTCGATGGCAAGCGTGAAGACGAATTAATCAACTACCTATCGGATGCTCTGGGTGTCGAGCCCGACGAGGCCCACAAGCTTGTTGTGGAGCTTTCGGTGGTATCCCGGCTTCTCTCACCGGACATGATCGATATGCTCGGATTAAATCCAGTGCTGACCGATCTGCCCGATGAAATAGTCAAGCCGAAATTTCTTGCAGCCCTCCGGCCAATCACCCCACTACTGGCTGCCCACCTGCTGCGTGTGCACGAAGAGGGCGAGAAGGCCCGTCGGCATTTGGGCGAAGCGAACCTCCGGTTGGTGGTCAGCGTTGCCAAGAAGCACCTGAACCGCGGACTTTCGATGCTGGACCTCATCCAGGAAGGCAATATTGGGCTGATGCGGGCCATCGAAAAATTCGATTTCCGCAAGGGTTTCAAGTTCAGCACATATGCCACCTGGTGGATCCGACAGGGAATCACTCGCGCTATAGCCGATCAGGCGAGAACAATCCGCATCCCGGTGCATGTCGTTGAGACACTGAACAAGATCATGCGTTCACGGCGCGAGCTTGGACAACAGTTGAACCGCGAACCGAATGTTGAGGAGCTTGCCGAGCGGGTGGAACTGTCGGTCGAGCGAGTTTCCGAAATTCTCCAGATGTCACAGGAGCCGGTTTCTCTCGAAACACCAATTGGTGAGGATGCAGAGAACGAACTGGGCGACCTGATTCAGGACGTTTCCGCACCGGCGCCGGCCGATATCGCAGCTCAGTCTTCGATGCGTGAGCAGGTCGACCGGGTTCTTCGCAATCTCCAGGACCGCGAACGGCGAGTACTCGAACTGCGTTTTGGACTGTTCGATGGGCGACCCCGGACTCTTGAGGAGATCGGTGGCGAATTGAACCTGACGCGCGAGCGAATTCGTCAGATTGAACGGAAGGCACTTGGCCGCCTACGAGGCGATGCCAACGTAGCCGAGCTTCGTGAGCTACTCGCTTAGAAGCTGAACTGTTCAGATAACTTTAAAGCCCCGGGCCAGAACAGGCCCGGGGCTTTTTGATGCGGTTTTTTTGTGAGTTTTATGGCGTGATAATTTTGGCCAGTCACAGGTACTCCGCTGAAGAGGAGCCGCCAGCAGAGGATTCGCTGTGACGTGGCGCGGTCGGAGAGAATCCCACCGGAGCCCGCAGCAGGGTGAGCCGTGCCCTGCCAAGTACTGTTCTCTGGAGCCAGATTGGCAGTCGTTCGAGAGCACGGAGCGGCAGTGGCCCTCTTGATATTTCGAGCGCATACCATCGGGAGGCTCTACGTCGAACGCCAAGCATGTCGGCCACATCGATTGTCAGGTCGCTACCGCTATCAGCCTCATCGACTCCATCGACCCCAAACGAAGCTCGAATTGCAGCGGGCAGGTCGAACTGGCCGTTTGGGCCCATCCGGCGGATATCGCGTCCACCGATTTTCATCAGCCGACTATTGACAGCCACCAGAAATTTCGGCCAGGCAAGTGCATACAGCCTTGAAGCTTTGTTGGCCGACTCTTGAAACGCACGGACTGTAGCCTGGTAAGTGGCGGCATGGTCGGCGTGCCCGTAGTCGCCGTACCGGGAGTGAGTAATTACCAGATCGGGGTTGTATTCGGATATGCGGCCGCTAATTCGACCCGCCAGATCGCCGACCGGGGCAGTAGCGAGAATCGGCACCATGGTCGTTTCATTGCTTACTGTATCATCAGGCCACATCTCGCCTTCGGCGTATCGCAACGTCTCGATTGCCGATACGCCGAGAACGTCGCAAGCATTTTGCAGACGCTGTAGCCGTTCCGCACTGCCGGGGGCAAGGCAAACAACTTTTACCTGATATCCAACCGAAACCAGCTTCGCGATCAGCGCCCCGGCCAGTAGTGTTTCATCGTCAGCGTGGGCAAATACCATCAATACGCGATGTGCCCCTGACAGCACACCCGGTTTGTGTGGTGGGTTGGCGGTCACTGGCTTTATTCTGCTTCCAGTTTTAGGTCTTGCAACCAAGATTCGGTCATTCTGCGAATCAGCCATCTTGGATAGGCCAACCCAATTGGCAGCAACGAACCCGAAAACCGTTTTCTATCGACGACTCTACATTTTTCAAGTGCGCCGACCTGCTCGCCAGAGTCAAAGCTAACGACAGAAATCGATCTTGTAGCAGTAATCGTGAATTTGGTCGAGATCCATTCGATTATTCGTATCGGTACGGGGTCTGCCCGATGCCCATGTTCGATTCGAGTCACGGTAACGTTGAACGGAATGTCTCTCTTGGCCATTTTGAGCCGGAAACCGAAGGCCGTCCCAACTTTCCATTCTTCAATGCCCTGGGGTGCATCCCAAACAGCGGAACATACTTCTGACCATTCGGGCCAGCGATTTGCATTGGCGATGACTTCCCAGGCGCGTTGAACCGGAACGTTCAGATCAACGCTGGAACACATTTCAAACCCGAACAGCCCTGTTATCAAATCGGAAATTCCCTGTTGTAACGCCAGAATACTGCCGATGCCTGAACGTGTCGGATACTCTAAGACACGCTCAACTCGATGCGAACTAAGTTACTACTGGCTATTGGTTATTGGCTACTGGCGAACAAGATCAATGTCCGAATCTAACGATCCGACAATAGATGCACTACGTGGCTCGGGCCTGAGGGCCACTGCGGCACGACGCGCTGTGATCTCCGTACTTCGCACGACGCGAGATCACATGACCGTTTCAGAAGTTACCAAAGCCCTGTCAGCAGCAGGCCAGAAGTTCGATCTGTCGACGATATACCGGGTTTTGAGCGACCTTGGCGGTGTGGGCCTGGTTTCGGAATCACGCTTGAGTCCTGGGGATACCGTTTTCGAGTGGATCAGTCAGTCGAACCACCACCACCTGCAATGCACGAACTGTGGCCGCACGTTACCACTTGATGCGGAACTGGTTCAGGATTTTATTGCGAAAGTACACGACAGGCACGGTTTTCACGTGAACGCAACTCACCTTGTTCTGTCCGGCATCGAGCACAATTGCCCGGCGGGGCGTTAGCTTTTTAGTCGCCTGGCGTGCCGAGGCCGCACTTGGGCGACATTTATGCGGCTCCGCGGGGCACGCGTTTTGCTCCGGGCGTCGTCGAACGACTTGGT
>CAYLWG010000095.1:0-10710 GCA_964387235.1 uncultured Dehalococcoidales bacterium | reverse complement strand
CCGACTCTTCCGGGTTGCTGATCTGGCTAGCATGCTTCTTAAGAGCAGCAATCGACTTATCAACGTCCTGCTCCTCAAGCGGGTTCCAGAAGTTGGCCGTCGTGCCAAAGCTCATTATCCAGACCTCCCTGACCTTGTGCGGCTCCAGGCCTTCATCGGTGAAAAGTTCAGGGAACGTCAGGTGATCGCGGGCGGCTGGGAACACCGCAGAAAGCGTGGCTTCCCCGGCGGCGAAGTGATCGGGATGGCCGATGTATGTCGAATTCAGCAGGTCACGAGTCGGATTTACCGTTATCAAAACGTCGGGTTTCCACCTGCGAATCTCGCGTGAAATATCCTTCCGCAGTTCCAGTGTCGGCTCAAGATAGCCGTCCGGGTGTCCCAGAAAAACGACATCCTTTAGCCCGAGAACCTCGCCTGCATCCCGCTGCTCTCTGGCGCGAATTTCGACGAGTTGCTCAGAACTGATCTCTCTGTCCTCAGACCCTTTTGAGCCATCGGTGCAAAGGACGTAAACGACGTCCCATCCAAGCCGACACCACTTGGCAACCGACCCCGAGCAACCATATTCGGCATCGTCGGGGTGGGCCACAACCACCATTGCGCGCTTGAATTCGTTTTCAGTACCGTTTCCGGTTGTCATGGACTGAACTGCCCCCGTTTATTGCTGACATAGGAAAATGCGTCAATTTCGCCGCACACAGCTAAAAATGGTAGCACCGGAAATCTCTATGACGCCCTGATTACTTGAGATTGGTGCGCACAAACTCATCGACCGCCCTGACCGATAATTCGGATGAGAAAAAAGTGCCTTCGTGATCGATACCCGGAAGTGCGACAAACGAATAACCCATCTCCGACGCCGTTTCCTTCGCGTTTGCAAAATAGCGGTCGTTTTCTCCGCAGAACAGCATCGTTGGCGCTTTATGTCCGCCAAGTCTCCCCGCGGCGCCCTGCCACCTCAGTAGTGCCTCCTGTGAGGCAGCGAGTGCCAACGCATCGTTGCCGGGGCGTTCGCCATCTGTCTCCTCGACCGATCTGGCCCTTCCTGATCTCAGCACTCGGATGCGACGCTCGATCCGATCTTCCTCGATAGAAGGCGGTAGTAAGTGCATTCCGCCTATCGCAAGAACCAACAGCCGATCAGCATGCGAGGCAGCCAGTTCAAAGCCGACGCGACCGCCAAGCGAAAAGCCAATAAACCCAAACTTCCCGGCGTTCATCACATCCGCAAGGGCAACTACGATTGCCGCCCGCCGCTCGATTTCGTGGTCAGCGGGATCGTGAGAACGGGTCGATAGGCCGTGACCGACAGCATCGAATATCAGAACTGTCGCGTGTTGCTCCAATGCTTCCAGCCAGCCGTTTCGAACCCAGTCGCGCCCCCACGACCCGAACCCGTGATGAAGTATCAGCAAAGGCCCCGACCCGGAGACTTCGTAGTTGATATCGAGCGAACCGAATGCAAGGGTTGGCATCTGATGATTCTAGCCACTGTCGTTCTGGCCGGGGGTGTGCGGTGATTGTTCTGGATCGACAAAACCCCTGAAACCCACCGGAATTCAGTGAGTAATGCCTCCCTGCTGCAAGACGCGACCGCGGGCTTCCTGAGCGAACGAACATTCACCCCCGGATGGGACGGGGCGAATGTAAACTCATTGAGTCGTAAACAGAGTCTTCAAACGGAGCTTTATCGCAATGGCAAAACCGCTCGTTTCAGTCATCATGGGCAGCACTTCCGACCTGCCGGTAATGCAGAACGCCGCCGACCTGCTTGAAGAACTCGGCGTGCCTCACGAAATACGGATTATTTCTGCCCACCGCACCCCCGACCTGATGTTCAAATTTGCCTCAGAAGCGCGAGACCGCGGCATCAAGGTCATCATTGCCGGCGCGGGCGGGGCTGCCCATCTTCCGGGCATGACTGCAGCCAAAACCGTATTACCAGTGATCGGTGTTCCTGTTGAAGCTCGCAATTTAAGCGGCCTCGATTCGCTTCTTTCTATCGTTCAAATGCCGCGCGGCGTTCCAGTCGCCACCGTTGCGATCGGAAGTTGGGGAGCGGTGAACGCTGGAATACTGGCTGCCCAGATAATCGGCCTGATCGACCCCGCTGTTCAGGCCAGGCTTGAAAAACGGCGTGAAAACGCGGCTGCTGAAGTCGAAGCCGGAACTTTTATAAAGACCAGCGAGTAACGTTCCCCGCCCCAGCGAGTAGCGTTCCCTGCCAATGGATAACAAACAACACCCGAACACGATGAAACGAGAATCACTCCTTAACCCCGGTTCGACAATAGGCATTATCGGAGGCGGCCAACTGGGCAGAATGCTTGCGATAGCCGCCCGGCAGATGGACTACAAGACCATCGTACTCGACCCTGACCCTGAATGTCCGGCCGGGCAGGTGACCGACGGCCAGATTGTAGATGCCTACGCGAACAGGAACGCTGCGAGAGACCTTGCAAGGGCAGCCGATGTTGTCACATACGAGTTCGAAAACGTCGATGCCGATTCGGTCTCGGCTGCTGCGGAACTGAAACCCGTACACCCCTCGACCTCGGTTCTGCGCATAACCCAGCACCGGCTGCACGAAAAGAACGCCCTGCTAAAAGCTGGCATACCGGTAGCCCCGTTCCGGCCCGTCGAATCACTGGGCGATCTCCGGGAGGCAGCCGACAACCTCGGGTATCCGCTGGTGCTAAAAACGGCCACGATGGGCTATGACGGCAAGGGGCAGGCCATCATCACCCGTGAAGAAGACATCAAAATTTCCTACGACTTGCTGAATCGTAAGGATGCCGAGTTAATCGTCGAACAGTTTATTCCGTTCACGATGGAGATCTCGGCCATCTGCGCCCGCACGGCTGAAGGCCAGACCGCAACGTTCCCAATTTCCGAGAATGTCCACCGGAACCATATTCTCGACATATCGATAGTTCCCGCACGGATACCCGACGACGTCGCAACCAATGCCCGGCTGCTCGCCGTCGACATCGCTGAACACCTGAAAGTGGTCGGCCTTATCGCCATCGAAATGTTCGTGACGAAAGAGAACGAACTGCTCGTGAACGAACTTGCCCCTCGTCCGCACAATTCGGGCCACTACACCATGGACGGGTGCGATACATCACAGTTTGAACAACTGGTGCGCGTGCTGGCCGGTATGCCGATAGCCGAACCCCGCCTGCACTCTCCGACAGTGATGGTCAACCTTCTTGGCGATATCTGGGAAGACACTGGCGGCGACCCTGATTGGGAACGGGCACTGGAAATGCCCGGCGTGAGCCTGCACCTTTACGGCAAAAAGGAACCCCGGCAAGGACGCAAAATGGGACACCTAAACGTGGTTGCCGATACGGTGGAAGACGCCCTGTATATTGCGACCGAGGCACGCAACAGGGCATGGCGGCGTTCGCCAGAATTCTAAAACTCGTCAACAGGGTCTGGACACAGGCCCGGCTCGTTTTCTCGCGACCAGCTAAGGCCGTTTGAACTGCGCTTCGGCGTCTACGTGTTCGCCAACTTCGGCAAGTTCCAACTCGCCGTTATGCACCGTGTATATCCGGTCTGCCAGATCGAGAAGCGTACGGTCGTGCGTGGTTGCGACTATCGACATGCTTTCGTGAGTGACCATCTCTCGGAACAGACCGAAAATAGCGGCGGCGTTAACCGAATCTAATTCTCCTGTCGGCTCGTCCGCCAGTATCACATCCGGGCGCATGGCAACCGCCCTCGCTATCGAAATTCGCTGCTGCTCACCACCCGAGAGTTCGTAGGGCCTGTGCTTTGCACGACGCTCAAGATTAACCATTTCCAGCACTTCGTGCGTGCGTTTTGAACGGTCCGACGCCCCTACTCCGGCAATTCGCATTGGTAATTCGACGTTCTCGTAAGCCGATAACAGCGGAAGCAGTGCGAACGATTGGAACACCACGCCAATGCGGTGACGCCTGAGATGGGTGACCTGCTTTTCGCTGAACTCTGCCAGGTCTTCACCCTCGAAGAGAACTCTTCCCGAGGTCGGGCTGTCGAGCCCCGCCAGCATGTTTAACAGCGTCGTTTTGCCAGAGCCGGAACGCCCGACCAGCGTTATGAACTCTCCAGGATGTATATCGAGGCTCACGGAACGTACGGCATGAACCGTCTCGCCCGCCAACCGATAATCGCGTGATACTTCGATCGCCTGAATGATCGGGCCGGTGCCAGTAGCAGAAGCGCCCTGCGAACCACGCGGGGCTGTCTGTTCAGTCGCCTGACTCAAGTGTCACCTTTCCGTCTTTCACATCGACACGTACGCGCCGGCCAATCTTCAGATCATCAAGTATTTCTCTCGGAATCTGAACCGAACCGGCTGAATCTATCAACAGGAACTCTTCCGTGCCGCTCGAATCTCCCCCAAGTTTCCGCTCAAACGAAATTTCACGCGTGGTCTCTGTGCTGGTCTTGCCGTCCTTGATAGCGATAGCTCTGCCCACACTTGATGCGATAGCCGGATCATGGGTGACTATGATGATCGTAGTACCCAGATCGTTGTTGACCGTGTTGAGCAGTTCGAGAACTTCTTCGCCGGTCTCATCGTCAAGCTCGCCGGTCGGTTCGTCGGCCAGCAGTAGTGGTGGCCGATTCGAAAGCCCCACACCTATGGCGACTCTCTGCTGTTCACCACCAGATAGCTGGGCCGATTTGTGGTCGGCGCGATCCGCAAGCCCGACCACATCAAGCAGTTCCAGCGCCCGTTTCTTACGCTCGGGGCCGGGTGTTCCTGAAATAACCATGGGCAATTCCACATTTTCGAGCGCAGTGAGATACGGGAACAGGTTTCGTGATGTTTCTTGCCAGATGAACCCGACCTCGTGCCGCCTGTACTCGACAACCTCCCGGTTGGTCATCTGTAACAGATCGTAATCGCCCACTCGCACAGTCCCGGCAGATGGTGCGTCGTAACCGGCAAGAATGTTCATGAGCGTCGACTTACCACTGCCCGAAGCACCGACAATCGCTATGATCTCGCCTCTGGCAACGGTCAGTTCAAGGCCGCGCAAGGCCACCACCTCAAGGTCAGCAGCCTTGTAGATTTTGAACAGCCCACTGCACTCAATATATGTAGAGTCCGGTGTCATCACTATTCGTCACCCTCCACAGGTGTTCTGAGTCGGATTAGCAAGGGCTGGATCAACTCTCTCCCATCCTCATTACCGCGTGTATCGACATTCGGTAAACAGAAACCAGTATTAGTCCGATCACCACGAGGAATACTACCCCCAAAAGTCCGAATGTCGTTCCGAACCCGCCCCAGTCTATTTGAACAGCCATCGGCGGTACGACAATCGCATTTTCTCCGGAACTTGCCAGATACGGCATGATCGTGCTGCCCATTCGGGTACCCATGAAAATGCCCAAAGCAACTGCCACACCAATTACAAGCACCTGTTCCAGCACCACGAGAAACAACAACTGCTTCATCGAAAGTCCGATAGTCCTGAGCAGTGCCAGTTCGGTGCGTCGACCCTCGAACGAAACCCGCGCATGAACGAGAAACCCTACAGCACTGACTACGAGGACTGTGAAGAACGCGATGCCGAGCAACGCCCGCCAGCCAGCGGATACGAGAGGGTCGAAAGCCACTTCAGACAGAACAACCGTGCGGTCAACGGTTCTGGAGCCGGGCCTGGTCCTGAGCAGTTCGAGTTCGCGCTGAATACCCGGATTCGCCGGATCACCAGGTATCACAGTGTTCAGGATTCCATTTTCCGCAGCCAGAAGCGCAGCTCCCTGCTCGGTGGCAATCCAGAACTCACTCGGCTGCCGGTCGCCTCGTGTTCGCACAACGTTCAGTCTTTCCTGCAGGGCGTCGAGGTCGGCGATCAGAAACGGCTCCCCATCCAGCCCCAGCGTCGGAAAATAATCGATAGTGTCTCGAACAGATATTTTTATTGGAATTCCTTCAACGGCGACTTCCAGCACTTTTCCGTCTTCACCACCAAACTGCTCGATAAAGTTGGTGCTGGCAATTACAGGGATTACCGAAAGTTCAGACCCGTGCGCAAGGCCGCGATATTCACCGGGGGCAGCGGTGGTCCAGCGCAGGCGCGCAATACCGTTCAACAGTGTTCCATCGGGGTTCGATGCCGGTTTCAGGCTGTCGCCAAGCGCTTCTCGCGTGGGGATCATCGTTCGCCAGTTATTTACCGAATCGAACGTTTCGATGATTATCAACTCGGTGCCTGCCGCGTTCAGAACTGATATATCGTCGATATCGAGTGCTGCCGGTGCAAGATCGTTCTCGAAATCGATCACGCCTATCGAGTGTAGCCGTATTGGTGGTTCTGGCCGCAATGCCGCAGTGCGATGCTCCCCAATCGGCTGAAGGCTTGTTCCAATGCGGCACCATTCCGGCGGTTGGCCTTCGATTGCCACCGGGCAGCCGAAGCTACGCCGGTCTGTAGCAAGCGGGGTCAGGTTTCCGAGCGACAACGAGAAAAAGTGACCGTTTGCATCCGACAACCTTGCCAGTAGGAACGTCGAAGGCTGTCGGACCAGCGGCAGTATCCGGGCAGTCAGCCAGCGGCCCTCTTCCGGCAGCACTATGCCCGCAGGGCCACCAACATTCAAAACCGCCGTTTTCGCAGAGAACGGCAGCAGCCCGAAGTCTTCTCTAATCCAGGCGACATCTTCGATAGTCTCAAGGTCGATACCGACAAACTCGAACCGCTCGACAGAAAATCCGGCAGCGATACTCCCAGATTCACGGTAAACAGGCGAGACAGCTTCGACCCCGCTCACTTCACTCAATCGGCTGGCGATCGAATCAGAAACACCCCCTGTCCGCTGACTGAGCGAGGTGATTTTCAGATCGGCCCCAGTCCGGTAGTAGGCCTGGTCAACGGCACTCTGTTCGAGCGTGGCCCCGAAGCTCGCAGCGAACACCCCGAGTGCCGATGTGAGAATGAGCAACAGCGACAATCGCGAATGGTGAGCGGGGTTACGGGCCATCTGCCAGATGCCCAGAATGAGCGCGGGAGGGGTAACCGACGACATCGGGCGCCTTGAAAGCACCCGTCCCAGCAAATCCATGCCAACCGGGAAAACCCGCAGCAGCACCAGCCCGGCGGCCACAAGGAAAAGTGCCGGAACACCGAGGACCAACTGGTTAACCGTCGTTTCACCGAACAGGCTTACAGCCACGAACGAGCCCTGCTTCGTAAGTTGCCAGAACAGGAACATCACCAGTCCCAGAAAACCCATGTCAAGGTAGTAACGCTGAACCAGTGCAAACCTTGCTGGCCTGGTGCGGGTCACACGGCTCGCCAGCAGGCCCAAACGTGTTGCCCGAAGTGCTGGAATGAACAACGCTAACAGCCCGAGCAACCCGCCAAAGAACGCCATGCGAAACGCATCAAAAGTAAGCCTTACGGGCAGGGGGTCGCCATTATTCAGTTCTCCATATATGGGCAAAACTCCGATAAACCCAACGCCCAGCACCGCAAGGAACGGGCCGGCCGCAATAGCTATTCCGGCCAACAGCGCTGCCTCTATTACAAACACCGCAAGAATCTGCCGCGAAGTTGCGCCACGGGTCTTCAACAGGCCAACCTCGCCGCGCTGCGCATCGACCAGTAACGTCGCAAGTGTCACAACGTAATACAGCACCACGAGAACGATCAGGATTAGCACGATAAACATCGGCAGGCGGTTGAAGAACAGGTCGGTTTCGAAGGCCTGCAACACCTCTGGCAAATCCGACCTCATCAGGAAGCCGTCCACTATCGCCTTCAGTTCCCGCTCAGTCGCATAGATAGTGTTGCGGATGGCCTCTGTATCCGAAGCCACAATCCGTTCGGGGTCTACATCCAACCACCACGCGTAGTCGGTTCCCATATTCGGGAAGTAGCTGCCAAGACCATCGATGATGGTTTTTTCTGGAACGACGAAGCGTGCGAACTGAAGCGTATTGGTACGGGTACCAAATGCTTCGTTCTGAATCCTCCAGTGTGCGGCCTCCGGGTCAACCCGCACGTAAAGGCCGGTAACAAGCACGTCAACACGGTCGTGCTCGTCCTCCCAGAAAGGCCTTGCCGGGTAAATGTCGCCGACACTGATCTCAAGCACTTCGGCAGCGGCCACATCGAGAATCGCCTCTATCTGAAACGTATCTCCGAGTCCGGTTTCAATAGAAACCCGCGGCATCGTTCCTTCGATGATGTTTACCCGGTTTGCAACGTCCGGCAGCGTCATCATCGTTATCCGCCGGCAGTCGCATTCGATCAACTGCGAGCCATCGCCCGAGCTACCCCTTACTGCCGTCCGGCATGGGCAGTCACCCGGCGGCACCATGAGAGGCGGTAAATCGACGAAGAACGTCCAGGTTTTTACCGCGAATTCTCGCTCGTCGAGAAACGGCTCGAACCTGCTCACTATCGTGCCGTTCATCGCGTCGACTATCGCTGCATGGGTTCGGGCGTTCGTTGGAACCTGCCCGGCTTCGACCAGCACGTCGATATCAGAAGCCTTGTGAACCGACAACGCCCGTTGCAGGGCCACATCGCGCAGTGCATCGAAAAATACGACCGAGCTGGCCATGATCGTCGATGCAAGCACCATGCCGATAACGACAGCAGATAACAGTCGCCAGTGGGCGAGAGTCCGCTTAACAATGAGTTGGAGTGAATTTCCGATCATGTTGAACTCGCAGAGAACCCTTCACGGGCGATCCGCGCAATCTGAATCCTGCTGAATGATCGGACGGAATCTGTCACTCCGGCCAGGAATATCGTAAATATCGCGCCAATTGTAACGAGCGGCAGCGCCCAGTCGGTCTGGAGCAAAAACGGTGGTAATAGCCGTTCACCAGAACCCGAATAGACCATCGAACCGACGACAAGGGAACTTACCGCCAGCCCGGTTCCAAGACCAACGAGCGTACCGATTATGATCGCCGGAGACAGTTCGGCGATAGTGCTTACCCAGTAGTCGCGCCTGGTCATTCCCAACGCCAGCAACAACGCCGATTGGCCCTTTGTCCGAAGTGCGTAGGCCGAAAGGAATATCGAAAACGCCAGTAAAACGATCACAGCGGCAATGATAGCTGCCACAACGCTCATACCCCGCCAACCGGCCACCGCCACCGGATCGACGAAAGCATCGTTGACCCGATCTGCCCTCGATTCAATAAACGCAAGCCTGAATATCTTTCGGACATTTTTCACAAGTTCGCCAGCCTGCTCGCCATCTGGTTCCCTTTCTGGCGATACAGCAGTTCGCAGGCTGGCGAACAGCTCGTTCGGTACTACTTTCTTCTGGCCTCTCAATTCGACAAAACCGATAATCGCATCGATATCGGCAACCGCAAACGGCCCGCGTGCCGGGTCTAACGTCGGGAAGTAACTGATTTGCTCAATCACTTCGACCGGGACAAGCCCACCCTTCACTTCGATCAGGAACGGTCGCCGCAACCCGACGCCCGTTTGGTCCATAAACCCCCGACTGGCGATCATCGGAATCGGACGGTCCACGGCCCGCCGATATATCCCCCGAACTCCCTCGTTCGACCCTCGCCCAAGCGAGATACTCCCTACACCTATGCCAGAATCGTCTTGCACGATTCCCGAAACACCAGGCGGCTCGGCGGTTACCGTGAACCCGGTATCCTCGCCCTCTGCCGTCGGGAGGCCCGTCCACAATTCGGGCGAATCGAAGTCGATAACCATGTGTTTCGCCCCATCGGCAGTCGTTGCGATCAGGTCGTCTACAAGAATCTCTACCGGTGCAGCGCTATCGGGCCCGACCCTGAGAAACGTCTGAATCGAAATTATTTCTATCGGCTCGGTGAATTCCGGTAATTTCGCAGACGCCAGCAACCACCCGTCGGTAAGCCCGCCCAGATTAATCGTGTGGGTCTCCCCGCCGCCATCCCGGACCACTATCAAGATTTCATGGTTCGGGATGACCGGATTCGACCTGACCCAGAGCGAAATTTCGTTAGTGCCCGGGGGAAACTCGATCGCCTCGGGCTTTATGCGTACGGCCAATCGGTCGACAAGTTGAGTGATAGGGGTATCGGAATCGCTGAAGTCATCACGAAACCATGCAACCTGCTGAAAATCGATTGGATCGATAGCGAACAGTGTGAACCTCGACCCGATTGCTGTTGTGCCAACTGTTGATATTGTCCGAAGGGCCGGTGTGGCAACTTCGATCGGCGCAAGGTCTCTGACGCGCGAAAGCCGTTCGCCGCCTACCTGCCCGGTAGACCCGGAAGTGGTGACGTGAATATCGGCGCCCGTGCTGTAAAGCACCTGCTCACCGGTAGAGCGTTCGAGTGTCGATACGACTGTGCCAGCAACTATCCCGGTGCTTATCGCCAGCGCGAACGCCAGCATGGGCCAGCCATGGAAAAAGGGGCGACGGGAAGCACTCAGAAGGCCGAAATCCAGGGCCGTAGAATTTAAAAACGAACCAATTTTCGCGGCAATCCTCGTCAAAACAGCGAATATTCTCAGTGCCACCAGCGAACTCGCCAAAACGATGAGGGCCGGTGCGGCCAGCAGGCTGAGGTCGGGAGTGAATTCGCCATTCCTCCCCGCAACCAACAGATCACCACCAGCCCTCAATTCCCACCAGATAATTCCGCTCAGGGCAATCAAGAACGCATCGATGTAGTAGCGCTGAAACCACGGTGCGCTGACACGTGAGCCGTCTGAGATAACCGAC